>CAZLGG010000007.1:0-5504 GCA_964559135.1 uncultured Planctomycetia bacterium | reverse complement strand
GGTTCTCGGTGGGCGGCGCTCACGTCCCACACCAAAAGGGCCAGCACCGCATGGGCGACTTCGAACGGCAGCTCGCGGAGCGCGGGCAGAGGGAATCGGACGGAACGGACCCGGCCCGCCCGATCGAACCTCGAGGTGGCGAGGGTCTCCACGCGCTGTCTGGCGACATGGAGAATGCGATGGCGCAGGGCGGCGGCCGTCGCTCCCAGGGTGGCCAAGCGCTCGAGGAGCGCCTCCGTTTCTCCCTGAGCCGCGAGGGGGATGAGGACGTGTCGCAACAGGTTGCGGCGGTGACGGAGGTCGCCGTTGCTCTCGTCTTGGCGCCAGGGGAGTTCCCAGTCACGGGCCTGAGCGACGAGGGTCGATCGCGGAAACGGGAGAAACGGGCGGAGAAGGAGCAGGGGATGGCCGGCCACGAGCCGACGCGCCTCGGGCATGGGGGCGAGCCCCATGACGGCGTGTCCACGGGCGAGCTTCCACGCCAGGGTCTCGCCCTGGTCGTCGCGGTGCTGGGCGGTGAGGACGGCATCGAGATCACATTCTCGTCCCAGCCGGGCCAGAGCCCCATAGCGGGCCTGCCTGGCCCATTGCTCCATCGAAGAGCCGTGGGAGGGGGGCGGTGCGCCGTCGGCTGCAACGACCCGACACGGGAAACCGGCTTGGGAGGCGGCGGCGATCACGGTCCGCGCATCCTCCCGGCTCCCCCGACGCAGTCCATGGTCGACGTGGAGGACCACCACATTCCACGGGCGCTCCTTCGCAACGACCCGTCGCACGGTTTCGAGCAGCAACATCGAATCCAGCCCCCCGGACACGGCAATCCCCAGTCGGGGCTGCGGAGATTCCGGAAGCCGGCGTTGAATCGTTGCTGTAAGTGCATTCTCGAAAGAGGATTGCGTCATTCGTGTTCGTCTTGCAGGTTCTTGGCTCGCGTTGATGCGAGGCGCGCCCTTTTCTAAACTCCCTCCGCCGGGGCGCCTCTCGGCGTGTTCATTTCTCCCCTGAATGGGTCAACCAACCTAGGAGTCGGCTCCATGCCTATCCGCATCGGAATCAATGGCTTCGGCCGAATCGGTCGTAACGTCTTCCGTATCATGAACCAGCGCCACGAGGAATTCGAGGTCGTCGCCATCAATGATTTGGGTGACGCCGAGATGCTCGCCTATCTGCTCCGCTACGATTCCGTCCACGGCCGCTTTCCCGGGACCGTGGAGGTCAGCGAGGGCTCGATCACCGTGGATGGCCGCGCGATGCGCGTCCTGGCCGAACGGGATCCCGCCCAACTTCCCTGGGGCGATCTTTCGGTGGACTTCGTGATCGAATCCACCGGGTTTTTCCGGAGCCGCGAGGGCTGCGAGAAGCACCTCGCCGCCGGGGCACCCAAGGTGATTCTCACGGTGCCGGCCAAGGACGCCATCGACAACACGGTGGTGTTGGGGGTCAACGACGGCACGCTCGAGCCGGGGCAAAAAATCATCAGCAACGCGTCGTGCACCACGAACTGCTTGGCTCCCATCGCCAAGGTGCTTCACGAGAATTTCGGCATCGTCGAGGGGCTGATGACGACGGTGCACGCCTACACGAACGATCAGAAGATTCTGGACGTCCTTCACAGCGACCCCCGGCGTGCGCGCGCCGCGGCCGCCAACATCATCCCCACGACCACGGGGGCGGCGAAGGCGGTCGGTCTCGTGATTCCCGAGCTGAACGGGAAACTGCACGGCATGGCCATGCGGGTGCCCGTGGCGGATGGTTCCGTCGTCGATCTCGTCGTGAACGTGGAGAAGGCCGCCAGTGTCGAGGCGGTCAATGGGGCGATGAAGGCCGCTGCGGAGGGTTCCATGAAGGGGATTCTCGGGTTCACGACGGATCCGATCGTGTCCAGCGACATCGTGGGGCAGTCCTTCAGCTCTCTCGTCGACGGCGCTTCGACCATGGTGTTGAATGACAATATGGTGAAGGTGGTCAGTTGGTACGACAACGAGTGGGGCTACAGCAATCGCGTCTGCGATCTCGTGGCGCGCGTGGCGTCGCTCTGAAACGTCGTATCCTCGAACAGGGTGAGTCCTTCATGGCCAAACTGACGATCGACGACTTGGAGTTGGAAGGCCGCCGCGTGCTCATGCGTGCCGACTTCAACGTTCCCTTGGACTCCGAGGGGCGGATCACGGACGAGAAGCGGATCGTGGCGGCCTTGCCCACGATCCGCATGATCCTCGATCGTGGCGGACGTCTCGTGCTGATGAGTCATTTGGGCCGCCCGAAGGGGAAACCCGATCCCGCATACAGCCTGACGCCTGTCGCCGAAGCTCTTTCTCGTCATCTGAAGTTCGACGTGCCTCTCATCGATCACCCGCTTTCCGACGAGGCGGTCCAGGCCGTCGAGCGTTTGGGGAACGGTCGCGCCGTCCTTCTCGAAAACGTCCGCTTTCTTCCCGGCGAGACCGCGGGAGACCCCGACCTCGCCAAGGCCCTCGCCCGTCTGGGCGATGTCTTCGTCAATGACGCCTTCGGATCGTCTCACAGGGCTCATGCCAGTGTGACGGGGGTCGCCGCTTGTCTTCCCGCCGCCGCGGGCCTGTTGCTTCAAAAGGAGATGGATGTCTTCGATCGACTCCTGAACGCTCCGCCGCGTCCTTTCGTGGCGATCCTGGGCGGGGCGAAGGTGGGCGACAAGATCAAGGTGATCGAGAACCTCCTCGACTTGGCGAACGTGATCCTCATCGGAGGTGGCATGGCCTACACGTTTCTCGAGATCCAGGGACATGCCGTGGGCCGATCGATGGTGGACGAGAAGCACCGGGATCTGGCGAAGGCCACTCTCGAGGCGGCACGGGAAAAAGGCGTCAAGCTCTTGCTTCCGTCCGACCACGTCGTGGGCGCCGAATTCTCACCGGACACGAAACCGGAGAGCTGTGGGCAAGACATCCCGGGCGACCGCATGGGATTGGACATCGGACCGGAGACGCAGGCCCTCTACGAGAAGGAAATCGACCAGGCCGGATGCGTGGTCTGGAACGGTCCCATGGGTGTTTTCGAGTGGCCGGGGTTCGACAAGGGAACGCGAGCCGTGGCCGAGGCGTGTGCCAAGACCACGGGTTTCACCGTCGTGGGAGGAGGCGATTCCGCGGCGGCCGTCGCCCAGTTCGGCCTCGCGGACCAGATCGACCACGTCTCCACGGGAGGTGGGGCTTCGCTCGAGCTGTTGGAAGGGAAGACCCTGCCCGGGCTCGCCGCCTTGACGGACAAGCCGGAGAAGGCCTGATTCGGGTCGCGATGACGACCGCCACGGGTTAGGATCCCCACTGGAGGATCGAGACTTGACCGCCAAGATTGCCCCATCGCTCTTGTCCGCGGATTTTTCCGTCTTGGAGCGCGAGATCCGCGACGTGGAGTCGGCCGGGGCCGATTGGCTCCATCTCGACGTGATGGACGGACATTTCGTCCCGAACATCACGTTCGGGCCGCCGCTGGTGGCGAGCGTCAGGAAGGTCACGCCCCTCTTTCTCGATGCCCACCTCATGATCACGAACCCTTCGCTCTACGTGGAGGCATTCTGCGACGCCGGATGTGATCTCGTGAGTTTTCACGTGGAGTGTGACGATGCGCCGGACGAGGTGATCGAGAAGATTCGCGGCAAGAATCGTCAGGTCGGGATGGTGGTGAACCCGGACACCGACGTCGCCGACTTGGCCCCGTATCTCGACCGCCTCGATCTCGTCCTCGTGATGAGTGTCCATCCCGGATTCGGGGGCCAGTCATTCATGTCCGAGGTCCTGCCCAAGATTCCGCGATTGCGGGACATGGGGTTCCAAGGCGAGATCGAGATCGACGGCGGGATATCGCCCCGGACGGCGCCCAGCGCCCTGGAGGCGGGAGCCACGGTGTTGGTGGCGGGCTCGGCGGTCTTTGGTCAGAAGGATCGAAAGGCGGCCATCGATGCCTTGCGGGTCGCCGCCGAGGCGATCGAGGAGGAGGGGTAGTTCATGGCATGGAAACGATTCCGCAAGAAGAAGGACCTGCCCAGCGGACTGTGGGTCAAGTGTCCGAGCTGTCGCGCGACGCTCTTCAAGAAGGAACTCGTCCGTAACGGCAACGTCTGCGGCCAGTGCGAACATCATTTCCCACTGACGGCCCGCGAGCGGGTGGACATGCTGGCGGACGCAGGATCCTTCGAAGAGCAGAGCCTCGACCTCTACCCGATCGACCGATTGGAATTCGTCGACCGGGAACCCTACGCGCACAAGTTGGCCCGTGCGGTCGAGAAGACGGGGCAGAACGAAGCGGCCGTTTACGGCCCGTGCACGATGGAAGGGAAGCCCGTGATTCTCTGCGTCATGGACTTCACGTTCATCGGGGGAAGCATGGGGTGCGTGGTGGGAGAGAAGGTCACCCGCGCGGTGGAATTGGCGACGGAGAAAAACTGGCCCGTCATCGTCGTCTCCGCCTCCGGCGGCGCGCGCATGCATGAAGGCGCTCTCTCCTTGATGCAGATGGCGAAAACGTCCTGCGCCATTTCTCGTCATGACGAGAAGGGCGGGCTGTTCATCTCGGTCCTCAGCAACCCCACGACGGGGGGCGTCATGGCGTCCTTCGCGGCTCTCGGGGACTTGATCGTGGCCGAGCCCGGCGCGCTCATCGGGTTCGCGGGGCCGCGCGTGATCAAGGAGACGCTGCGACAGCAGCTCCCTGACGGTTTCCAGCGTTCGGAGTTCCTGCTTCCTCACGGATTCTTGGATCAGATCATCCACCGCAAGGACTTGCGGAAATCCTTGGTGGACTTCCTCGATCATCTTTGGACCTACGAGGAGGGCGAAGTCCTCACCGAGTGGCTCGAGCCCTCCTTCCCGCCTCAGGAAGAGGAGAGCGAGGCGATCGAGGAAGGAGCCCAAGGGGAGGAGGGCGACACGAAGAGCGACCCGACCCCCGAGGGAGAGGAGACGGCGAAAGCGCCCTGACGCCGCCGGCTCTCCCCAAGAACCGGGCTCGACGACTTCTCCGGGGATTCCCGAAAGAATTTGGACTTGTCCCGCCGAAACCTGACCTTAGAATTGCTCCGCACGGCTCAGGGATCTCGATCCTAAAGCCTTGTACGACAACACATTCCCCGATAGCTCAATGGTAGAGTAGGTGACTGTTAATCACTTGGTTGCTGGTTCGAATCCAGCTCGGGGAGCTCACGACCCACCATGGGTCGAACCCGCCCAAGGCCGCCGACCCACCTCGGCGGCCCTCTCTCGTTGAAGGTGGCCCCCAAGCTCCCAGCACCCCAACGCTTGCGTTCTTCCCTCCGCCGGCCCGTCCGGTTTGCATTCCTGGCCGTCCGACCCACCCTCTTGAACCCCGTCCCCGTCCTCTCCAACCCCTCGCCCGAACTCTCTACAAACTCTCTCGAGAGGCCCGATTTGCCCGCCATTTGCTTAACACTCACTCTCCTCGTCTGTCTCCCTCACTGGACGATCACCTGCAAGGCGTTGGTGAGGGCGGTGATGCCGCTGGCGGGG
>CAZLGG010000006.1:0-75456 GCA_964559135.1 uncultured Planctomycetia bacterium | reverse complement strand
CTACGCCGGGGACGTGCTGGGTGTGCTCGCGGGAGAGATCGGCCAGGGCTCCGACGAGGGACTGACCGAACGCCTGGCCGATGTCCTCCTCGATCTCCGCTCTCAACTACGGGATCAGAAGCTCTGGGATCTCTCGGATTACATCCGAGACCAACTGGCGCAGATGGGTATCGAGATCCACGACTCACCCGACGGTTCGACCTGGACTCGAAATCGAGAATCTTCGTAAGAACCCGCACGACCCCGCTATGAATCGGGTGGCGGAAGCCGACCCCTTCTTCGGCGCCGTTGCCCATTCTTTCCCTTCGCGAGCCCGCTTCGAGGGCGCCGACCCGTTCCACCTCCGAGAGCCCAAACTCTCGGAGGTGAACTCATGGGGCCCAGCGCGTCACGATCAGACGCACACGATCCACGAGACCCGCCGATTGAAGCCGACGGGCGAAATCGGCGAATTCCGAGGCTCCCAGGGGACGTCGAGGCGCGAGGAGATCCCGCTCGAGAATGGGGAGAGTGGACGTCTTGGCGATCTGCCCCTCCAATTCAGGGACACCATGGGACGCGCTCAAAAGGAGCAACGCGAAATCCTCTTCCGGTGCCACGCCCAAGTCTTCGGCCGACCAGCCCCGGCGCGGTGGGGCGTCGGGCGCAGCGGCCGGAGGCGTCCAGCGGAGGACGCCGCTCGTCGCCGCGACGGCCATCTCGCCCCGCACGGGCGCTACGACCCGCAGGTGGCCGTCTCTCCGGAGCAAGAGGGCATAGGTGTAGACAGCGGGTGCGCCGTCGGTGGAGAAGGCGACGGCCAAGGTGTCGTCGCCGCGAGGCTCCCCTTCCCTGACTTTGCCGTCCGGCGAAAGAGCGACTCTCTCGCAGAACGAATACCGGAGTCCAGCCGGCGGCGTCTCCTCCCGGACCGCTTCCCGCTTCTGCCTTCGGAGCCACCACCAAGCCCCGCCCGCGACGGCGACGCCGCCGACGCCGGACGCCAGGAGCCAAAGGAGTCGCCGGCGGCCGTCCAGGAGAGGGGCCGCCGGTGAACGGCCATCGTTCGGCGTCGCGGGCCCGTCGCCGTCCCCCGCCACCTCTTCGATCCTTTCGAGGGGAATGGCGCTGCAGACGTCGCAAAAAAGAAGATGCCTGCGAAGAGGATCCGCCTCCTCGTCCGTGAGAGACCCCGCGAGGAGGGAATTCAGCTGATCCTCGGAGAGATGGCCCGCATCTTCAGCCCGCTCGTTCAACCGCTGGACGAGGGGCTCCTTGGCAAGGTCCGCCAAGAATGCATCGAGTTTTTCATCCAGAGTGGGTGGCATGGCTCCCCTTCATCGTGGGGTGGAACGGGAATTTCGAAGACCGAACCGTGGTGCGAATTGCGGCGGCCTGCCGGGTCTTTACGCGTGAGTCCGTTGCGCCCCGATAGGGGACAACGGACAAAGGCGGCCCCGGCGACGGTTTTTCTCAGAAAAGCTCTTCGAGAGCCTCATCGCCCAGCTCCGAACGAAGAACCTGCAGGAGCTGAGCGCGTCCCGCCGCCAACCTTCGCTGGATGGTCTTCTCCGAAACACCGGCCTTGGCAGCGAGGTCCGAGACGGTGTCACCCCGGAGATAGTGACGGGCGAGAAGCGACGCTTCCCCGAGACCGGCGGGTTGCCTGGCCGCGACGGCATCCAGAGCCAAGATGACGCGGCGAGCCGCCTCGGCGCGAGGATCGTCGTCGCGAGGTCGATGGAGGGCCTCCTTCTCGAAAATGTCGAAGGTCTCCGGGCGGCGCCACGAGAACTCCCCACAGCGAGGGTCGAGCCCGCGAGGATCCGTCGATCGCCGCACTTTGCGACCCCACCAGGGATTCGGATGCAGTTCACGGGTGGGGTCGCCCAGGAACTCCAGGGTGCAGCGGGCCGGCTGGGAGAGCGTCATATGTTCGCAGGCACCGCAGCGAAGCCGGGTGATGGCCCGGGTTTTCCGCAGGTGGTCGATGACCGCGTTTCCCAGGAATCGCCCCATCCATCGGCGAAAGGCAGGGAGGGTCTCCAGGGTGTCACCGCGGAGATCCGCCCCCGTCTCGAGGAACTTCAAGAGCACCTCTTGCGCCACATCGTCGGCGGTGTGCAGTTGGGAGGGGAAGCGCCGTCGCAGGTAGGCCTTTGTCCTCACCTCGAATTCTTCCGCGATCCCGCACGGCCCCTCGTCGATGAGTCGGGCGACGTCGGAGGCGAGAATGAGAGTGCATTCCCGTCGGTCTCCGGACCCGAACCGACAGGATCGGCAGATCTCCGGGACTTCTTCGGAGGGGCTTCGGGTCGTATGGTCAGCCATGGACTTCCAGTGGGTCGTTCAAAAATCCGCGCTCCCAGGCCATCATGGGCCCGCCGCCTCCGAGACGGTGTGCTCCATGAGCTCGTCCACGGGGGCGAATCGTGATCGCGGCGTGCGACCGATCATAGCCCGAAGAGGGGAAGCTCATCGGGCAACCCAAAACCTCAGGAGGACACGATGCCTCGCATCTTTCATCTCTGGCTGACCTTGGCCGCGATCTTGCTCGTTGCGGGTTGTGGAGGCGAGTCCGCAAACAACGCCCCGGCTCCGAAGGAGAAGGACTGGAAGCCCCTCGTGAACGCCAAGAGGGCTTTCGCGGACCTGACCGAGTTCGCGAACCTGGGCGGAATGAACCATCTCCCCGCGCATCGCGAAGCTCTGGCGACGGGTCGTCGCCTCATACGTTCGAAGCTCGAGGACGCCGGATTCGAGACACGGGACATCATCACGGATTCCTGGACCCAGAAAATCCCCCGCCTGAACGGTGGGGGACTGCGCACGACGACCATGAAGAACATCCTCGCGGTTCTACCCGGGCGCCGCCCGGAGATGATCGCCATCGCCTGTCATTACGACACGAAGATGATGAGCGAGACCTTCGTCGGAGCCAACGACGGTTGCAGCGGCGTGGCCCTCACCCTCGAATTGGCGCGGCAACTCCATGGGAAGAGCAAGGACGAACGCGCCTTCACCTATCTCTTCGCCTTTCTCGACGGCGAGGAAGCCGTCGTCGATTGGCGGGCCAAGTACGAAGACGTTCCCGACAATTGTTACGGCAGTCGGCGGTTGGCGAATCAGGACGACCGATTCCCTATCCAGACGGTCATCCTCCTCGACATGATCGGCGATGCGGACCTGGAACTCGTCTACGAAAAATCCTCTCACCCCGACCTCAACGACCTGTTCACCCAAACGGCCAAGGACGTCTTCGGGATCGACCTCTTCGGCGGCATGAAGGAGATTCAGGACGACCACATCCCCTTCAAGGAGGCCGGGATGCCCCGAGTGATCGACCTCATCGACTTCGACTACGGGCCGGGCAACAGCTACTGGCACAAGCCCGCGGACACGGTTGAACACTGTTCCGCGAGGTCTCTCGAGCGTGTCGGAACGCTGGTCATGGCCGCCTTGCCCCGCGTCGAGGGCTGGCTGGAAAAGGAACTCGCGCGCAAGTGACGAGCCGCGTCGGCACCCGGCGCCGAAAAGCCCTTTCCCAGCCTCGCCATCGAGAAGTCTAAGTCGTTTTGTGCGAAGGGTTCACATCTGCCGGGGGTCGAAGAGAAATAGGGGGATACAATGGACGAATAGTGTCCAGTCGTCATGGGTAGGCCATGGCGGCCTCTCTCACGGGAACCGGAATGCAATCCACGTCATCATTCGGCTTGGCGGAACTCCTCATCCTGACGGCCCTGGCCGTGGCGGGAGGAATCGTCGCCTTCTGGGTCCTCCGGTTTCTGCAGCGCCGCCTACGACTCTTCACGCGCGGAACGGTGACCTTCATGATCGTCACGCTCATGGTGACGACGGCTCTTTCGACTTTCGACTACCTTCACCAGATTCGCCGTCGGGAAGAGAAGCTCGCCATCGAGATGCGTCAACGCGCCGCCGCGACCTTCCTGACGTCGTGGATCGAGGGGGATCGAGACCAAGCGCTCATGAGCCCCTTCGTGGACGGGGCGACGCGGAGCCGCCTCACCGACAAGGTGAGCGTCGTCGAGGATGACGTCGGGAAGTTCCTCCAGTCGGTCGATTCCTCCGCCAAGACGATGGGCGAACTCGAACTCGTGGCCATCGACATGGACAGTTACCCCTCGGTCCACTGGCTCTCCATGCGAAACCCTCGCCGCGAGCGCTGGAAATTCTCAGTCCTCTTCTACGACGGGAGCCGCTACATCCTCCTCGACGGCCACATCGAGACCCAGCCCCCCTCGGAAGACCTGGCCGTCAAGGACGCGACCACCGTGGAGGACATCGACGCGCAGATTCTCGACGGCAATCGGGTCCCGACATCCGTCGTCGCGAAGTGTTGGCGCTGGGGGCGGCTCTACAAGAGCCCTGCGCACCATTACGACTACGCGGCACACCGCCTGATGCGCCGCAGCCCCTGAACCTCAGGCAGCGAGCGACCTCAGCCACTCCTCCCCGCGAGCGAACCAGTCATTCAGATGGAGCTGGGTTTCCAGCAGATCGGGCTGAAAAAAGCGGGCGATGAGCAGCAACGAGGCTGCAATCAATCCGAAGGCCAAGATGTAGCCCACGAGTCTCATGATGGCGAACACTCCGTAAAACAGAGTGAGCGGGAGCCACAGGAGGGACTCCCAAACGAGGCGCACGACACCCGCCTCGCTTCTCATGGCCTGGGAAATCTTCAGCCTACGGCGCGCCGCGGAGGCGAGGGCGTGACTGAACGGCAATAGCAGTCCTACCGTCAGAAACAGGAGCCCGATCAGGACGCCCAGGTGAATGAGATTGCGATCAAGACCTCGGGGCAGGGCGTCCAGGTCGATTCGGTCGCTGGCCACTCCCCACAGGAGAGCGCCGAACCCGACGAGTGGCACCAAGTTGAACAACAAGATGCGTTTCAACCGGCTCGAAAACGACCTGCTGCGCCGACTCTTTCTTCGTGCCATGAGTGGTCTCCAACGACCTCGGGCGGCCGCCGCGCGACCCACCCAATGAGACAATTCTACCCGCCTTCCACCCGATGTGATATCCTCTGGAACCCACACCGGACTCCGGCCATCGTAAGAGACGGCGAATTCATGAAAAAACTCTGCCTATTTGCGACTCTCGTTCTCGTGGTCGCCCCCACCTTGGCCGCTTCTCCCCAGGACGAGCGCGGTTTCTCGAAGGCGCGGCAGCTCCTCGTCAAGACGGTCAAGAAAGGCGCGTGGGCCAAACGGCGAGCCGCCATCGACGCGTTGGTCGAGACCGGCCACCCGAAGATGATGGACGCTCTGATGACAGCCGTCCACGTGGTGGACAAGAAGCTCCAGAAGGTCCAGGCTGGCCTGGAACCCCTGCGGAAACAGCGCAAGAAGATCGCGGCCAAGATCGACAAACGCTTCGGTGGAAAACGTTCTGTCTCTTTGGGTTCCGTCGAAAACCTGATGAAGGCCATGGACGAGATCAGCGCCAAGATGGCTCCGAAGGAGAAGGCCTGGCGCCTCGAATTGAAAACCCGGGAAGCCCTCCTCGACGCGGTCGGGGACGCCGTCGGCCGCATGCCGGCGGAGGCCCGCCTGGAGCAGACCCAGCGATTGTTGAAGCTCTTCGAGCGCGCCAAGAAACCTCACGACCAGGAACTCTATCTGGACATGCTGGGGCATCTGCGCACGGCGGAGGCGAGCGCCGCCCTTTTGGGAATCGTCACGACCAGCACGCGACCGGAACACCGTGTCTTGGCGCTGGAGGCCTTGGCCGATATCGGAGACCCCCAGGCGTCGCGAGCGGCAATGCTGGCTCTGGATGACGAGTACTGGCAAGTCCGCGCCGCGGCGGCTCAGGCGCTCCGGAAACTCGGCGACTTCGATGCCATCCCGAGGCTCATTCGCCAACTCGGCGAGGAGCCCGGCCGGCTCAAGGGGGACATGCTGGAGGCCTTGAAGGCATTGACCGGCATCAACCGCCACGACAATGCCGCTGTCTGGGCCGGCTGGTGGAAGGAAAATGAGGCTTCGTATCGCACGATGCTCGAACGCTTGGCCTCCGAGAATCCCGCTGAGCGCGGAGAGGGTTTGGAGGCCATGGGCAAGGAGGGTTTCCTCCTCGCGGTCCGCAAGACGCTCGAGCAAAAGGGCATCGGCGTCCCCGTTCGCCGCCGGGCGGACACCCAAAAGGACCCCGAGGACGCCGCGCCCGTCGAACCCGGAGGTAAGAACGCGGGCGGCGTCGAAGCCGCGGTCCAGGAAACCGACGCTCTCGAGGAAGCGATCGGCCGAGCCCTTGCGAGCCGAGACAAGGACATTCGGAAAAACGCCCTCGAGAAGCTCATCATCAAACCGCTCGGGGACTTGAAGGACGCTCCATCTCGACGCCTTCTGATCCACATCATCGGTCGAGTCGGTGGCGAACGGGCCGAAAAACTTCTCACAGCCTGGGCGAAACGCAAGAGTACGATCGAACCCTGGAAGAAGGGGGATCGATTGGCGGCCGTCGAAGCCTTGGGTTTCGTTCGCACCGCGACGGCGGCCGGCGCTTTGGTCTCACTTTTCGAGTACGCCGACGAACCGGTTCTCCTCGACGCGGCCGTCCGCGCCCTTGCAGAGCGGAAGGATCGACAGGGAGTGAGGAGCTTGATCCGCGCCTTGGGCGAGATCCAAAGCCGCAAGGATGCTCCCGGCTCCGCAGAGATCCGCCAAGCGATCCTCGCTCGACTGGAAGCGCTCGTCGGAGAAAGCAAAGGAGAGGACTTCCAGGCCTGGGCTGCATGGTGGAAGAGCCATGCTTCCAGTTTCAAAGGTGAGAACGACACCGACACTCCGGCGGAAGAAGCGGCCAAGAAGGCATCCCAAGAGAACCCCTCGGGGACGACCTTCTATGGGATCAAGACCTGGTCCAAGAGGCTGGCCTTCGTGCTCGACGTCAGCGGCAGCATGAACGAGCCGGCCGACTACGCCGGTGGGTCGAAGAGGAAAATCGACGTGGCGAAGGAGGAGCTGACCCAAGCGATCACCTCGTTGCCAAAGGGCGCTTGGTTCAACATCATTTTCTATTCCAGCGACTACAAGCTTTGGAAGAAGCGCCTCGTCCAAGCGACTCCCGCCATCAAGGCCGAAGCCAAGGCTTGGGTCGCCCAAGTGGAAGCCAACGGAGCGACGAATATCTATGACCCGCTGGTGAAGGCCTTCGAGTTGGCCGGACGCGGCTCCAAGGACAAGGACTACCAGGTGGCCCTGGACACGATTTTCTTCCTCTCGGACGGCCAGCCCAACCGAGGTCGCGTGACGAATCCGCAAGACATCGTCCGGGAGATCCGCCGCCTCAATCGCTTGAAAAGGGTACAGATCCACACCATTGGCGTCGGTCGAGGCCACAATGCGGGCTTCATGAAGGCGCTTGCCGATTTGAGCGGCGGCACGTACATCGCCCGATAGAACCGGGACTGCAGAACTCGTTCGAAGCCCTATAATCCGATCATGTGTCCCAAGGAGTCCCTTCCCGACTTTCCTCTCGACGACCTGGATCCACACGCCATTCGGGATCTCTTCCTCGAGGCTCCAGACGGGATCGTGGTGATCGACTGCGACTCGGGGAAGATCGTGACGTGCAATCCGGCGTTTTGCGACCTCGCGGGATGCGAAGCGGCGGATCTCATCGGTCGGCCGATCGCCCAAGTTCATCCACCGGCCGAAAGGGAGTTGGCGGAACGCATCCTTCGCAACGTCATCGAAGGTGGGTTCGCAAGCGGAATCGGCCTCTCCATGGGATGGCAACGCGGAGGCTCGCTGCGCCCCGTCGCTTTCTTGGCCCGACGCTGTCGCGTCGCCGGACGTGAGGTCATCGTCGCCAGCGTCAGGGACCACGCTCAGCAGGCTCACATGGAAGCCGAATTGGCCCGGCGAACGATTCATGCCCAGGCGCTTCTTCGGCTCTCCAGGGAACTCGAACGCGCGGAAACGGAAGAAGCCGTGGCGGACGCGGTCGCGCGTCAGATCCACGAGGTTCTCTCCTACGGACACTGCTCTTTGTTCGATTTTCCGCCGCAGGCTACGGAGTGCGTGCGCATCGCGATCCGGTCCGTGAATCCCGACCTTCGTCTCAACTCGGACATCCGCAAAATCCCGCTCACGGCCAGCCGAATCGTTCAGGACTTGGCGAGTGGCCGATCTCCCGTCGTCGTCGAGGACGCCCGCACGGACCCACGGACGAATAAGGACTATGCGAAGCGGCTCAAGGTGGTCTCGTTGATCCACGTTTCGGCGCGGACCCGGAACGGCGGCCTCATAGTGATGAGCTTCGGAACGCTGACCTCCGAGGGACCGAGAGTCCCGGACACGGCCGGGCTACAGTTCGCGGGCGCTGTCGTTGCGCAGGCGACGGCCGCCATCGACCGACTCCGCCTCGACCGAGCTCGCACCCGGGCCGAAGAGGCCATGAAGGACCTCCTCTCCGGGACCGCTCAGGAAACGGGAAACGATTTCTTCGAAGCCCTCACGCGCCAACTCTGCAAGAGTCTCGGCGTGTCTTCCGCCCTCGTCTGCCGGATAAGCCGTGACTTCACCATGGCGCACCCCCTCGCCTTCTACTCCCGGGGAAGGAGTCTCACAGGGCACCCCTATCCGCTGGCGGGCACGCCCTGCAAAGCCGCCATCGACCAAGGCGCATTCCTCGTCCGCTCCAACGTTCAGGAGGAATTCCCCGAGGACAAGGAGCTCGTTCTTTTGGACGCAAATGCTTACGCCGGGCGTGTTCTCGTGGATGGGCAGGGCCACCCCATCGGGCACCTCTGCATCCTGCACGACGACGTCTTGGTCGACGAGATCCTGATCCAGGAACTCCTCGATGTCTTTGCACGACGAGCGGCCGGCGAGTTGATGCGACTGCAAGCCGAAGAAAGGCTCGCGCGCAGCTTGTCCATCCAGGAGCTCATGAATCGCATCCTGCGCATCTCGGTGTCGCCGGAGACCTTCAAGGACCGCATGGTGGACATTCTCGAATGCATCCGCACGGCACCTGTTTTTTCTGGAGGGGGAAGGATTTCGCTGACACTTTTCCCCCGGGATGCGGCGAAGAGGGAGCGTCTGACGGTCCCCAAGAATTCCCCGCCCCTCGAGGACGAGCCCGGGTCGCTCTGCGTCCCCATCCGCAGCGGTGAGGATCTCCTCGCTGAACTTCGTGTCCAGATCACCGAACCCAGACGGCGGGGCCGCCTCCTGGAGGTCTTCATCGAGTCGGTCGCGGGAACGCTTGCCGGAATCCTCGAGCGGGAAGTGAGCGCCTCGGCCCTCAGCGCTGCGGAGGAGGCCATGCAACGCAGCCAGAAGCTGGAGGCCCTCGGCCGTCTGGCTGGAGGGATCGCTCATGATTTCAACAACCTCTTGACGTCGATCCTGGGCAGCGGCGAACTACTGCTCGATCAGGTGGCTCCGGAGGCCAGGGAGCTTGCCGAGAGTATCGTCTCGACGGCGCGAAACGCATCCGGGCTCACGCGCCAACTCCTCGCATTCACCAGGGGTCAACCCTTGGAACATTGCACCATCGATCTCAACCAGGTCGTTCGCGATGCCGCGAACGTCATGCGTCGTCTCCTCCCGGACGGCATCGTCCTGCGGAGCCGCACGGCGGAAAACCCGTTGCACGTCATGGCTCCAAGGGGGCAACTCATGCAGGTCACGACGAACCTCCTCGTGAACGCCGTCGACGCCACGGGCGGCCAAGGCGTCATCCATCTGGAAACGAGGCTCGCGGCGAAGAAGGACACGACGCAGCCTCACGCCATGATCGAGGTGCGGGATGATGGCATGGGCATCGATCAAGAGACTCAGAAAATGATTTTCGAGCCCTTCTTCACGACGAAGGGCGTCGGCAAAGGAACGGGACTCGGCCTTTCGGTCGCCTACGGCATCGTGACACAGCTTCAGGGCAGCATCACCGTGAGGAGCGCGCCGGGAGAAGGGGCCGTTTTCCGAGTCGAGCTCCCCCTCGCGAGTGAGTCGGAGATCACGCCGGTTCCGGCGGCGCCGAAAGCGGAGCGACCACGGCGGCTCAAGCGGATTCTTCTCGTCGAAGATGAGGACTCCGTCCGACTCGTGACGTTCGAGATGTTGAAGAGACTCGGTCGCGAAGTCGTGGCCTGCAGCGGCGGAGAAGAAGCGCTGGAGGCCATGGCGAAGAGCGCTCCCTTCGACGCGGCCATCGTGGATGTCTCCATGCCGGGCATGACCGGGTTGGATTTCCACCGGTACGTCGTGGAGACGGGAATCGTCATTCCATTCCTGTTCGTCACCGGCTACGACCCGACGGAGGAATTGGCCGAGCTGACCGGAATCAGCGGAGTGGCCATCCTCAGAAAACCGTTCGGCATGGAGGAACTCGCGGACAAGCTCGACGAATTGGACCTGGCCTCGAGGGATCACCCCGAAGAGTCGCAAGCCCGCAAGACGTCGAGGATCTCCAAGCCGTAGCGCATTCGGCGACTCTCCCCCAGGTACGGGAAACGCTTCAAGGCCTCCAGGGAGTCCGGCGGGTCGGCGACCAGCTCCAAAAGAACATGGTTCGGCAGGACGACCATCGTCATGACGCCCCTTCGTTCCGCTTCCTCCTTGCGCCACCGCCGCAGGGCTTCTTCCCGGCGAGCCTCTGCCCGGGAACGTCGTTCCTTCTTGCGGGGACCCATCGCCGAGACCGGCTCGGCGTCCCGCGCCCGGGACAGGGCCTCCAGAAGCCTTTTCTCATAGCGGTCCAAGAACCCCCGCTTCAGACGCTTGAACCCATTCAAATCCCCGCCACGGGCGCGTCGATTCCGCGCCAAAGAGAGCATGACTTCGTTCCGAAGGATGCGATAGGGCGGCACGCCTCTCTCCAGGGCCAGCTCCTCCCGCAGGCGGAACAACTGAGCCATGACCCCACGCCCCTTCTCGTCCAGGTCCCTTGCCCCCTTGATGCGTCGCCAGCCGTCGGGGTCGAATCCCTTCGGCGACCACTCGAGCGTCTCGACCCGGCGAAACTCGAGCGAGAGTTCCTCGACGATGCCGGCCGCCCTTACCTGTGCCTCCAGGATTTCGCGCAGCTCTTCGAGGTAGAGCACGTCTTCGCACATGTATTGGATGTAGGGCGGGTCAATGGGGCGCCGACCCCAGTCATGGCGCGTCAAGCTCTTATCCAATTCGACACCGAAGTACTGGGAACACAGCGCGGCCAACCCCAGGCGCTCCATTCCGAGGAACTGCGCGGCGAGCATCGTGTCGAAGAGCCCCGAGAAGCGCAGTCCGAAGTCGCGCGCCAAGCAGACCACGTCATAGTCGGCACCGTGCAAGACCTTCTCGACCGAGGCGTCTCCGAAATACGGTTGAAGAGGAGATAGATCCCTCAATTTGATCGTGTCGATGATGAAAACATCGTCATCGGCTCGGATTTGGACGAAGCACACCTGCTCAGGGTAGGCGTGCATGGAATTGGACTCGGTGTCGACGGCCAGGCATCGGACCCCCTCGATGCATGCCGCCGCACGCTCGAGATCTCGGGGCGTTTCTATATAGGTCATCCGTGGTGACTCAGGTGGCATCAACCATCTCGCTTCGACGGGAATGAATCATGGACGCTCGACGGATCGTGCGAGGGGTTCGAGAAGATAGGCAAGAGCCTCCCGAACACGTTTGGCGTCGGAACCGACGTGCTCAGGATACTCGGCCGCATAGACGATGGCTTCCAACTTCAGGGCTTCCGCACGCTCGCGCAACTCGCCTTGGAAACAGGGCGCGTTGTCCAGAATCGACTCGATCCGCAACGCTGTCTGGTGAAGCCGCGCCCTCTCCACGTCATCCTTCCCCTCTCCGGGGGAGAGCAAGGATTCCACCCAAGAGGAGATGTCGGACGGCTGGAAAGCTTGGAGTTCCACGTTCTTCGGCGGCTCGGGGTGGTAGGCACGGATCTTCGCGGTTCCACACGAGGACGCAGCTCCGATGGCCAAGAGCAGTGAGAAGAAACCCGCTGGAGCCAAAAACCGGCGGCGGATGCGACTTCCTTCATGGCGGGGTTCCAATCTTTCCGATGCATGAGTCATGGGTCGCAACGCTCGGGATGATCGTCAAGTACGGACTCTGGTCTTGTGGGGGGGCGTCGTTGCCCTCCCGCAGATCCTCCTGCAGGTCGTCTCTCTCGACAAGGGGCCAAAGTGGGCACTGGCCCTGATTTGCGTCCTCGCATGGCCACTTCTTCCCATTTGGGTGAGAAACTCACGAAACTCGGAGCAAGTCGGTGACCCTTCGCCACCGTCCAAAGGTCTGCTCGGGGTGACGGTTCTCGCCGGATTCACCGCCGTCGCCGTGATCTTGATGGGGCCGCGAGGAACTTGGACCCCCGCGGTCGCCCTTGGGGCCATGGCCGTGTGTCTGAAGGTGCTCGACGACGTGCGTGATGTCGATGTCCGGCATGCGTACGCCAAAACGGTGGGCGAGGTCGCTGACGCCGCCCGAGCCATCGCCGAGGGGCAATCGAATGTGCGCCTCCGGCTGGGTGACCGGGAAGAGTTTCGTGATCTCGTCCTCTCGTTCAACGCGATGGCGGAGCGCATCGCTCTCCAGAAGACCGAGCATGCCATCCTCGCGGGCGTCATGGACGGCTCCCATGACCCCGTGGCCCTCATCGGCACAGACCGTCGGATCATCTATGTGAATCCGGCCTTCACCGAAGCCGTGCAGTTCCCGCGCTTGCAACTCATCGGCGTCGAATACGAGAACCTCTTCAACCGCACGACGGCTGCCTGTGCCCTCACCCCTGTTTGGCAGCAGGTCCGCTCCGGGCAACCCTGGGTTGGCGAGGTGGCGATGCGGACACGAGGAGACCTCCGCAAGGATGTCCTTCTCGTCATGAGCCCCATCGAATCCGACGGCGAGATCACCCAATTCCTCGCCATTCACCGAGACTTGAGTGTCCTCAAATCCCTCGACATGGAGCGTTCGCGCCTCATCGACGATCTCATCCGCGCCCATCGCGTCGCGCAAGAAGTCGTCGGAACACTCGACATCGCCGATCTCGGAAGGCGGCTCTCGCGAGTTGTTCGTGAGGAATTCGATGCCTCCGCGAGAGTTTGGTTGGTCGGCCCAGGTGATTCGTGTCAGACATGCCGACTTGCGGACCGGTGCGATGACACGTCCAGGTGTCTCCGCCCCGCCGACGCTCCTCGTGAGCGCCTCCCCTGGGGAATCGGCGTGGCAGGTTCGGCGGCGAAGACCGGTGATGTCACGGCCGCAGACGACCCCATCCTCGACTACGAGTTGTTCGAACACGAAAACGAGGCCCTGCACCTGGACGGCGGCCCGCGCGTCGGCATCCCGATGCACCGCGACGGATCGCTCGTCGGAGTCCTCGAAATCGCCATCCCGCGCCCCCTGGACGAAGGGTTTCTCAGGACGGTTCAGATCATCGCACAGGCGATCGCCGCTGCCATCGGGAACACGAAGCTGCACTCCCGGGTGCTCACCCAGTCTTCGCACCTGGAACGACTGACCCTGGAACTCGAAGCCTTCGCGTCTCGCAAGGAAGCCCTGGCCGAAACGACGCGCCGCCTCAACAAGCGCCTCCTCGAGGCGGATCGGCTGAAGGGGCGCTTCCTGAGCACGACGTCCCATGAACTTCGCACTCCTCTCGCCGGTACGCTCGGTTTTCTTCGCCTTGTCCTCGACGGCATGGTGGACGATCGCGACGAAGAGATGGAATGTGTTCGCGAGGCCTACGCCTGCACGCTACGACTCCTCAAGGTCGTCGACGACGTTCTCGATATCTCCAAGGTCGAAGCCGGTCGGATGCGGTTTCACCCTGAACGGATCGACCTGACCGGTGTCATCAAGGACATCGCGGACGCACCTCCGCCACTCGCCGATGGGACGACGAGTCGCATCCGGATCGAAGCGGGTGAGCGGGTCTTCGTGGATGCCGACATGGGTCAACTCCGACGGGCTCTCGTTCATCTGGTGGACAACGCCACAAAGTTCTCGGAAGGGCGCCCCATCGACATCGTGATTCGAAACCTCTCCGGGACGGGGTTTGCCGAGGTACGCATCACCGACATGGGGATCGGGCTCGCCGGGGAGGACGCGGAACGCGTGTTCGAGGCTTTCGTCCAACTCGACGGCAGCGACACACGCAGCTTCGGAGGCAGCGGCCTCGGGCTCACGATCGCACAGGCCATGATTCGCATGATGGGCGGGACGATCCGGTTGGAGAGCGACGGACCCGGACGCGGCACGACGGCCGTGGTTGTTCTCCCCGCCTCCATGGAAGACGTGCTGCCCGAGAGTTTCGTGCGGCCGGTCGACGAACGAGCGGGCGGACCCGTCGTTCTTCTCGTGGACCGACCCGGTCCCCATGTCGCCGGGTTCGCCGAAGCCGTCAAGTCGGCCGGTGGGTCTCTTTTCATCGCCGACTCCATCGCGGATGCCGAGGAAGAAGCGCGGAGGCTCATCCCGGATATCGTGGTCACGGAGTATCTCATGCCGGCGCCGGCCGGGTCTCCGCCTCAGACGGGCTTGGACCTGATCAATGCGCTTTGCGGCGTCGAGAGCCTGGGAGCGACGGCGTTCATCCTTTGGACGGGTCTGCCGACCGACCGGAGCCCTCTCTCCGACGAAATCGCCTGCATCGATCACCTGGATGTACTGAGGAAACCTGCTGCCTCACAGGACATCGAAGCGGCCCTGCAACGACACCGAGTCCAACTTCCATCGGACTCCCCCGCACGAGTCTTGCTCATCGACGACGACCCGGCCATGGGACAGCTCGTCCGAAGAGCCTTGGGTCGCGAGGGCTTTATCGTCACGCATCTGATGGGAGATGACACGGAGGGGTTGGAGAGCTCCATCCGAGAGACGGACCTCATCCTGCTGGATCTCCTCATGCCCGGTCTGGACCCGGTTCGGGTCGTGGACATCTTGGATGCCTCGGCGACACCGCCTCCTCCGGTCATCGTCCTCTCCAGTGGAGCCGAGCCCACCGGCTTGGCCGACACGCTCATGGAGCGACACGACCTCGTGCGATCGCAGTTGATGAAAGGGTGGCTGAGGCAGGCGCCCCACGTCCTCAGTCGTCGCGCTGCGGCGGTCCTGAAGACCCATCGAGAGGGATAGATTCCGAGACAAATCATTCCCTCGCTCCGATCGGCGGGGAGTTCAGGCGTCGCGTTTCATTTCATAGAGAGCATCATCGGCGGCGCGAAGGAGGAGATCCGGCGTGCTTCGATCCGGACCGAGGTCCGCCATCCCGAAGCTCAACCCGAACCGGGCGGTCTCCCCTTCCCACTGGAAGGGGGCGTCCGCGATCTCCTGACGAATCCGCTCCATGACGAGCACGGCGGTCTGCGGTTCGGTCTCGACGAATGCGATGACGAATTCGTCTCCTCCATAACGCCCGACGATGTCGACGGCGCGGCAATGCGTGGTCAGCAATTCGGCGGCGAATCTCAGCGCCCCATCGCCCGCCAGATGCCCGTAGGTGTCGTTCACGCCTTTGAACCCATCGAGATCGATCATCGCGATGGTCAACGGTTTTCCGAAACGCAGAGCCCTGGGAATTTCCTCCGAAAGCCGTTCGTAGAAATACGCACGGTTCCAGAGCCCGGTCAGGTCGTCGACGCGGGCCTGGCGCTCCAGCTCCCTTTGAAGCTCTCTCACCCGCAACCCGACCCGGATGCGGGCCTGGAGCTCCTCCGGGTCGCAATTTTTGACCAGGTAGTCGTCGGCTCCCGCATCGAATCCTCGCACACGCTCGCCGGTGTCGGCCTTGCTCGAGATGAGAATGATGTAGGTGTTCTCGAGGCCCTTGGTCTTGCGAATCTCTTCGCAGAGGTCGACACCATTCATCTTGGGCATCATCCAGTCGGAGAGTACGAGGTCGGGATGATGCCGGCGACAGAATTCCAACCCCTCCATCCCGTCACGCGCCAGCAGAACTTCGTATCCTTGGGCCACGAGCCGCTTCTGCATCAGCTTGGAAAACGCGGGATCGTCCTCCACGACGAGAATGGGAGGCGCGGTGGCTTCGTCGAGGCTCTCCGGCCGCGAGTCGATGGAATCGGGTTCGATAGTCATGACGATTCAGCTATCGTCCCATCCGAGGTTTTTCCCGACATTCGCAAGATAATGCATCGCTCTCGCCGCCTGTGTCGGAGCTTCGGCGCTTTCCCGCGACAGTTCCACGATGAGCAGCCCCCGATACCCGATGTCCTCGAGAGCCAACAGGATCGGCCCGACGTCCATATCTCCTTCGCCGAAGGGCAGGTGTCGATGCACGCCCCGCTTCATGTCCTCGATCGTCACCGTCAGGAGATCCGCTCGGTAGCGACGGATCGCCTCCGCGGGTTTGCACTCCTGGGTCACCAGGATGTGACCGAGGTCCAAGGCCAATCCGAATCTCCGGGAATCGATGCGCGCTCGGAGAAGGTCGTATTGGGGAAGGGTCTCCACGAACATGCCGGGCTCGGGTTCGAACGCCACGTCGATTTTCGCCTCTTCGGCTCGCCGGAGCACACTTTCGAGCCCCCGGACCAATCGATCCATGCCCTTGTCGGCGCCGACACCGTCGAAATCGTGGCCGGACCAAAGGGCGATGGCGGAGGCGCCGATCGCCGCCGCGGTATCGATCGCCCGGTAATAGAAGTCGAGCCGCTTCGCCGCGACCGCTTCGCTACAGAGTAGGCTGGGGTAATGCTTACGCCTCGGGTCCAGGAGGAATCGTGCTCCGGTCTCGACGACGCAATCCATACCATGCTCCACCAGGAGCCTTCGTATTTCCTCGCATTCGTCCCCATGTTGGGGGGAATACGGATCCAGGTGGTGGACGTCCAAGGTGAGAGCCACGCCTCGATAGTCCAATTCGGACAGGATGACGATTGCGTCGTGCAACCTATGATGGGCGAACCCGTTGGTGTTGTAGGCAAGGAGTGCTCGGGACATGGACCTCAGGTTAGCAGGATACGGGGCCGTCGTCCTCGTGGCAGCCTACGGCCTTTCGCGATGGCTCCTTCCTCGCATCGTGTCCGGCAACCTGATGCGTGGCCACGTCGACGCTCCCAGCGACAGGAAACCCCAGGAGATCTCCGTCCCCTATGGGGGCGGGCGAGCCATTCTCCTCACGATCGCGATCCTTGTGGGGGGGGGAGTCCTGGCCGTGCTCCTCGCGAGGACCCTGCGGATTTCAGTCGGCGGCCTGCTGCGTCTCCACGGGGAAGGCCTCCTCGAGCAGTCGTCGACGGCGGCCGCTTGGCTCCTTTGCGCCCTGTGGATGGCTCATCTCGGGTGCCGCGATGACCGGGGTGGATTGCCCATCGGGCGACGGCTCGCCGAGGAGATCCTCGCAGCCACAGTGACGGCGGCCATGGGTCTCAGACTGTCGCTCTTCCTTCCCTACCCTTCACTTCAGATGATCCTGACCGTGGTGTGGTTCGTCGCCATGACGAATGCCTTCAACTTCATCGACAACATGGATGCCCTCCTCCCCGGGGTAGCAACCTCCGTAGCACTCTCCCTCGCGATCGTGGCCGGCGGAGATGGGCAGTGGTTCGCGGCCGCCATGGCGTTGGCGGTCCTCGGCTCCACGGCGGCCGTGCTCTTTTGGAATCGCAGGCCCGCGCGGGTGTACATGGGGGACGAGGGAAGCCTCGGCGTCGGCTTTCTCCTGGCCGGGCTCGGGGTTGCCGTCACCTTCGGGGGCGAATTCGGAGCGCCGAGTCCCACTTGGGCTCCGATCATCGTTCCCGTGGGCATCTTCGCCCTTCCCATGGCCGACATGGGTTTCGTGATCGTGCGACGGCTCAGGGAGGGACGCCCTCCGTGGCAGGCCGGGCGGGATCATCTGTCCCATGTCCTCGCCGGCAAATGGGGGCCCGAGAGAGCCGTCCATCTCCTGGTGGGCCTCTCGTATCTGGCAGGGGCCTCGGTTCTCGCCGTCTACGGGTGGTCGTCCCCCCGCGGAAAGCTGGCGATCGTACCCCTCGGGCTCGGGCTGGGACAAATCCTCCAGGCGAAGTTCAGGTCGCGGCCCCGGTGACCGCCACGCTTGGTGTCGCAAGTCGATCTTGTCATGACGGAACCGAACCCGAACGCAAGGACACCCCATGAAACGCGACGTGCCCCATCTTTTCATTCCAGGCCCCACGGAAGTGCGACCCGAAATCCTTCACGTCCTCTCACAGCCCGTCATCTCGCATCGAGGACCCCGCATCGAGGCGATCACGCGCCGGATCTTCGAGGACCTGGGTGAACTCTTCCGCACGCAGCAGGAGTGCTTCGTCGCCTGCTCATCCGCGACCGGGCTCATGGAAGCGGCTGTTCGCAATCTTTCCGGCAAGAAGATTCTATCGACCGTCTGCGGCGCCTTCAGCGAGCGTCAGTACCAGACCGCGGTGAAATGCGGACGGCCGGCAACCCGCCTTGGGGTCGCGGCGGGAAAACCCATCGACCTCGCGGAGGTGGACCGGGAGTTGGCCACCGGCGCGTACGACCTCGTGACGGCGGTGCATAGCGAGACGAGTACCGGGGTTCTGAACCCCATTGCGGAGCTGGGCGAATTGGTGCGGCGCTACGACGACGTCCTGTTGGCCGTCGATTGCGTGAGCTCCCTCGGTGGCGCCCCCTTCGAGACGGATCTTTGGGGCGTCGACCTCGCATTCGCCGGAACCCAAAAGTGCCTGGCGCTGCCCCCGGGACTCACCGTCTTCACGGTCAGCGCGCGAGCCATGGATCGCTCCGCGGCGGCGGAGAGCCGTGGACACTACTTCGACTTCCAGCTCTACCGGAAAATGGCGGCCAAGGGTCAGTGCCCCGCCACGACGAACATCCCACTGCTACGCGCGTTGGGGGTTCAACTCGATCACATCCTGAGGGAGGAGGGGCTCGAGGAGCGATGGGGTCGCCATCTCGCGCTGGCCGAACGGGTGCGAGGCCACTTGGCTGAGCGGTTTCCTCTTTTTCCAGACGCCGGATTCATGACGCCCAGCGAGAGCGTCTTCCTGGCGGACGGACGTCTTTCGCCATCGGCCCTCGTGGACGAACTCCTGAAGAGGGGAAAGCGGATCGGAGCGGGTTACGGAGACTTGAAGGAGACGACCTTCCGCATCGGTCACCTCGGTGACCTGACGCTGAACGATATCGATGGCCTCTTGGCCGACCTGGATGCCACCCTGGAGGGAATGGGGATCTCGTGATCGATTCCCGCGGCGACCGCCAGGGACGAGCAGCGAGGAGCCACATGACAATCCCTCGGGAATTCTGCCGGCAATTCCCGTTCCACCTCGCTAGTTCTTCTCGAACTTGAGCCAGCCGCGAAACTCCTTTTGGAGTTTCGTAACGAGTCGGTCCTGTTTCCTGAACGCCTTATCGATCAAATCCTCGTGGAGGCCGTCGACCTCGTATTTCCAGTCATCGTAGAGCGCGTTGCCCTGGCGCCACTCCTCGATGGCCTTTCCCATGATCTTCTTGAATTGCGCCTCGCTCTTTGGGCGGATCGCCATGGCCTCCGCCTTGAGACGCCGAGCTTCTCGGTAGTGCTTTTCGGCTTCGGTCCACGCGGACATGTCGACCTTCTTGGCCAAGGCCCGGAAGTTGGGTTCGAGAGATCCGTTGGAAGCGGAGCCGAGTTTGTCGAAATCGTTCGCCGGGTTGGTGCCGGTATCGGCCGACGACGAGGGACCCGGTTTGATCTCGGCCTCGTCGGAGTCATTGCCCCCGCTTTGGGCGACCGCCACGATGACGGCAAGGACGCCGACCGCCACGATCCCCCAAAGGATCAAGGCGCCGCTGGAACTCTGCTTGCGTCGTGGGCTCCGCCCGCGGGACGAACGTCGTGACATCGTGTGCTCCTCGTGAAGTCCGGTGAATCCTCTTTGGACCGTGGGTCCAGGGAGTCCCTTTTATACCCACCACGCCCCATTCGCCCCAACCCTCTCTCATCTCCGAACGATACGGGCGGCATAACCCCCATCGGACCAAGCATCTCCGGGAAAGCTCCGGATCTCGGCATCGACGCCGAAGCCGGGCCTCGCCTCCAGGACGCCCCGGACGAGATCGCCGTTCTCGCGCCGGAAAACACTGCATGTCGAATAGACGAGGCGGGCGCCCCGAGGGCCCTGGGCCAGCCAATCCAATCCACGTTCGAGGAGGGACCGTTGGACACGTTCCAACGAAGCCATGGGCGCGGCGGCGAGTCGTTGCCGAGCCTCGGGGCGCCGCGCAAGGACGCCGGAATTGCTGCAAGGGACATCCAGGAGCAAGATCGTCGCCCGAGAGACGACGGGAATGGGGCTCGCCTTCGAGATCGAGGCGATGTCCACGTTCTCACACCCCAGGCGACCCAGCGTCCCTTTCAAACGCCGCCGCCCCTTCTCGCCGAGGGTGCACGCCAAGACACGACCCTGGGCGATGCGTTCCGCCAACTGGGCCGTCTTGCCTCCCGGCGCGGCGCAAAGGTCAATGCCGCTTTCCCCGGGCCTCGGTTGCAACAGCGGAACGACGCGGGCGGCATGGAGCCCTTGAATCGTGAATCGTCCCGCGCGAAAAAGCTCCGTCCCCACGGGATCCCCGCCGCCGACCAGTCGATACATCGATTCGGGATGTCCTTCCACGGGTTCGACATGCAGCCCTTCCCGTTCCAGGGCTGGGGCGAATTCCGACGGGGACCCCGTCCTTGCGGTCACCCTCAACGTCAAGGCGGGCGGCAAGTTGGCCGACCGCAAAAGAGCCACGCTTCGGTCAAAGCCGAATTCGTCAGTGAAGAGACGGACCGCCTCCTCGGAGAAGGACTCTTGGGCCGCCAACCAGGCGACGGGCTCGGTGGCCGGGTCCGGGAAGAGTGGCCGGTCGAAGAGGAGCCCCCTGCCGTGCGCGGTGCGAAGGAGATCGGGACCGCGACGCTCCGCCTCGTCTCCTTGAACCGGGCGCGCGGCCCGCTCGACAGCCCTCAAAACCGCATTCACGAAACCTCGTGTGCGACGTCCACCGGCGAGTTCGACGCTGCCGTTCACGGCGGCGTGGGCCGGAATGCGACCGAGGTACAACAACTGGTAGATTCCAAGAATGAGGATCAGGTGCGTCCGCGGGGGGAGACTCCTGGCTCGGGCGAACTCGGCCAACACGAGATCCAGAGTCGTTCGTCTCCGGCGGACGCCTCGCACCAGTTCCACGAACAGGCCTCGATCTCGCTCGGACAGCCCGGAGGCTGCGCGGCGCAACTCCCCCTCCTCCGAGCCGGACAGCAAGGTTTTCAGGGCCACCGCGCGGACATCCCCGCTCATGACTCCGCCGACTCCTCGGGGAGGAGACAGCGAGCCTCCGCGCCGAGAGGCGTCCCATTCAAGTAGTCGCGCACCGACATCTTTCGTCGGGCCCTGGGCGTCACGGATCCCACGAGCAGCCCCCCTTTGCCACAGGCGATGAGAAGGTGACCCTCGTCCGTCACCACGATCGCGCCGGGGACACCCTTGGCTTCCGCCGCGACGGCCACGTCCGAAAGAGTCCACTCCTTGAGGTCACCGTCGTCTCGGACTCGCACCCGATTCCCGGGCCAGGGGTCGAAGGCGCGTACGCGACGAGCCAAGGCCTCGGCGCTCTCTCGAAAATCCAGCAGTCCATCCGACTTACGAAGCATCGGGGCGTGAGTGGCAAGCGTCTCGTCCTGCGGGCGAAGAGTCAAAGCGCCGCGATCGAGGAGATCCAGCGCATTGGGAAGGAGATCGCTTCCCAAGAGCGCCAGTCGATCGTGGAGGGCTCCCGCGGTCTCGCCGGGGAGGGCGGGCAAGGTCGCCTGCAGCGCAATGGGTCCGGTGTCCATGCCCTCGTCCAACTTCATGACCGTTACGCCGACCGGATCGTCTCCGTGAAGGATCTGGGCCTGAATCGGCGATGCGCCTCGGTGACGGGGGAGCAGGGATGCGTGGAGATTGAAGCACCCCAGGGGAGGAAGGTTGAGCAGCAAGGGTCGGAGGATCTGTCCGAACGCGACGACGACGAGAGCCTCGGGTTCGGCCTCGCGAATCCGTGCTCGCGCCGCCCGCGTGTTGACCTTTTCGGGCTGAAACACTTCGATGCCGCCCACCGCCGCCGCCTCCTTGACGGGGGGGCTCTTCAGCGCCCGCCCTCGCCCGGCTCGACGGTCGGGTTGGGTCACCACGAGGGCGGGCTCGTGAGGGCCGCCGAGCAACCCTTCGAGAGCCTTCGCGCCGAAAGAAGACGTGCCGAGGAAAACGATGCGCATGGGAACCTATCTTGTGGAATGGGGCGTCGAGAGGCCAACGGTCTTTACGAGCGAATACGAGGAAGTGACCGGCAGATCACCGGAGATGTCTTGCCACCTCCAGAGAGTTTCGCCGACGCCAGGGCCCGCTTTGCGGCCACGTACTCTTCCCGAGTGAATCCGGGGCCCATCTTCTTGCCCGCCATGCGGATCGCTTGGACGTGGGCGGAGGCGCCCCAGACATCCACGAGAGACTTCACCACCTTCAATTTCGGCGTGCAGACCAAGACTGGAGGTGTCTTGACCGGCTTGCCCACGAAAAGGCGCAAGAACATGTCCCGTTCATGGGCCATGTGCATGAGGCAGGGGATGCCGCCAAACCGCTTGCAGACCTTGCGCCGCCCGTTCTTTTCCTTCCGGAGGCCGTGGTCCTTCTTGCTGCAGATGAACGCGACCGCGTGCCGGCAGGCCTTGCCGAAGATCTTGTCACCCGCGAGGAGATCGCTGACGCGTTCGTTGGCTTCTTCGTCATCCCGGATGATGACGAACACGACGGGGACGTTCCGGTCGGCGGCTTCCCGCAAACCTGTTTCGAACGAGCCCCACCACCACGGCGCCGCCTGGCCCGGCGCGGGCCGCCCAGGATTCAAGAGCACCGGCAGAATCACCAGAGAACCCAAGGTCCGCGTCAACGGTCGTCCCCCCGGGAAAACGGCTTACATCGGAGAGAATGTGTCAACCCTGGGTGGTTCCTGCCGAGCTTGAGGGCGACCACGAACGAGATCGGAGCGCATACCTGACTTTGTATTGTTTCAAAGACTGATGTCGTGATCGCCCTCAAGCTCGGAGGACGCCCTACTCATTGCAGAGAGCGTGCCGAAGCCGGAGACGGAGGCGCCAGATACCTGCAACCTCTTTTCACTCAAGAGGTTCCTCGTGCTCTTTCTCTGTGACACGTTGTCCACTGTTTGCAGAGCGTCCGCTCGATGCGCGGAATCGCTCAACTCCCGCCATGACGGCTCCGGCGGGACATAGGGGCGGCCACTGACGGATATCCCGTATCATTCGCGAGATCGTCTCAATCCAGAAATGCATGCAGTCGAAAAAAGACCTGGGCCGCCATTCGCGCCCCGCCCGGTCACCTCAGGGGAAACGGGCAAGGAAGGGACACACCGCGTAGATCACACACAGCAGGAGACTGGGGAACATGCCAGCTGAACTCGTTACCAAGCGCATGCGCCAGGACATGATTCTCGAAATCGTGAAGTCCTCGGACGTGCACAACCAGATGGAACTCATTCGGAGGCTCGAAGAGCGGGGCATCACGGCGACCCAGTCGAGCGTCTCGAGAGACATCCATGAGCTTTCCATCGCCAAGGTCGACGGCCGCTATGTCGTGGCGGTTCTCCCGGTTCATGGTGCACACGATGCAAGCGAGTCCGAGAGCGAAGACTCCGAGGGCTTCGTCAAGGATCTCCAGCCGGCGGGGCCGAGCGTCCTCGTCGTCAAGACGACTTGCGGCAGTGCTCCGAGCGTCCGTCTGTCCATCGACAAGGCTCGGTGGCCGGAAGTGCTGGGCTCCGTCGCCGACGACGACACCATCTTCATCGCAACACTGGGAAAAAGGGAACAAGTCCGCCTCATCACTCGACTGCAGCAATTCATGGATCAACCGCAGACCATCGATGTCCATGGCGAAGAGGCAGGATCGGAAATGAACCAGCACTCCCCCCATGCTCGGCCGTTCTCGCCCACGACTCCCGCAGGCGTCTGATCAACGGTAGGGGAAGGGTACCCAGGAGTTCGAAAACCCCTGCTTCCGAAAGAAGTAGACATAGGCTCCTGGGCGCCCGTTCAGATACGGCTGCACCTTGATCTCGTCCTTCCCCAGCTTCTCGATTCTCAACTCCAAGGCGCCCCTCCCGACGGCCGCGCCCTCGACGGTCGCCCGGGTGCCGTCCGCCGAGATGCGTCCGAAGAAATCGAGCAGCGTGTACCGCTGCTCATCCCGGCGCCCACCCAAACCGAACACCAACTCGGCCACTCGCACTTCACAGCGGCATGAACCGTTTTCGGAGACGCCGAAGATGCCCTGAGTCCGTCGATAGGCGCCATATTCCTTTCCGGCGACGGGCTCGTGGAAAAGGAGTTGGGCTCCCTTCCGCACCGCTTCTCGATCGATTTCCACGCGATAGAGATGGAGCGTGGGGTTCTTTCCCACCTGCCGACGTTGACGCTCTCGTGGTGTGACGCCGGATTTGTTGACGCACCCCGCGGTCACCGCGAGGCCGGCCAGGATGATGGCAAGGGTTTTCAGCATATTCGTTCGACGGCGGCGAGGCGGAACTCTTCCATTCAGTCCCGAAAGTCGTCCGCCAACTCCACTTCCTGCTCGGCGGTTTCGGATCCCACGGCGCGGCGGGCGATGAGACGGATCTCTCCGAATTCGCCGGACTGCACCGCCAGCGCCATTTGCGTCTTCACGAGGAGGAGCACGGCGAGAAAGTAGCCAATGAAGTCGTCGCGACTCCGCGTCTCGCCGACGAGCTCCCTCAGGAACACGGGCCCCGCCCTCAGTCGCTCCTCGAGACGCGACGCGTACTCCCTCACCGGCACCTGGCGCCCTCGAAGGACTCGATCCGCCCGCACGCGGATCGTCGTCTCGGACTGGACTTTTTCGAAGAAACGGAAGATGTCCCAAATCGAGACCTCCTCCAGGCTGCGGTCCTCCTCGACATGGTCCTCCGGACGAACGCTTTCCGGACGGCCCACGCGCTTGGAGGCGATTTCCGCTCTATCCCGAAGCGCCGCCCCGCGGGCCTTCAACCGCTTATAGTCCAGAAGTTGCTGAACCAGCTCGTACCGGGGATCCAACTCTTCGGAAAGGTCGACCTCTTCGATGGGGAGAAGCATCCGCGACTTGATCACCATGAGCGTGGAAGCCATGACCAGAAAATCCCCCGCCTCGTCCAGGTCGATTTGCTGAATCATCTCCAGAAACGCCATGTATTGCTCGAGGATGCGATCGATCGGAATGTCATAGATATCCACCTCCTCCTTGCGGATGAGGTAGAGGAGCAAATCGAGGGGGCCGGCGAAACTGTCCAACTCCACCTTGTAGGTTTTTTCGGAAGCGGTGGTCATAGCTCGATCCAATGCTGAACGCTGAGGACCGCATCATGAACGATGTGGAGGACCGCGAGAGTGAAGCGGCCCAAGGCATCGTCGAAGAGCCGATCCGAAAAAAGAATCAAGACGATGAAGGCGATGAGGACGGGAATCGTGAGTTTGTAGTAGATGTTTCGGATCTTCTCGGGCAGAAACATGGCCACGATGCGACTGCCGTCGAAAGGCGGCAGCGGCAGGAGATTCAGAAGCGCCAGGATGAAGTTGAGAGCCACGGCGTAGAGGGCGAACACGTAGTATCGGTCCCACTGCCAACTCGGCGTGAGGACTCGGGCGTGGAGCAGTCCGGCCAGGACGCCGATCGACAGCACGCCGACCAGAATGTTGCCCATGGGCCCCGCCAGAGCCACCAGGGCCATGCGCCGGGGTCCGATGGCCGTTCGCACCATCACGGGCTTCGCGCCACCCAAGAGCGGCGCTCCCATCAACATCAACGCCGAAGGCAGGATGATCGTGAAGATCAGACTTATGTGGCGCCAGCTGGCGGGGTTGGATCGCGTGCGGATATAGGGTCTCTGATCCCCCATCCGCCAAGCCGTCCATGCGTGGCCCGCCTCGTGCACGCACGAGGTGATGACGAGCATCCCCAGGATCCAGGGGAGAAACTCCAGACGCGCCGAAAATTCGGTTTCGTTCACCCGAGCAGGGTACAGCCCAGCCGCCGGAGGATCAAAGCGCCCTCCCCCACCCTCGGCTTGAGAGCGTCCCGCCCACCCCCGTACAATCCAAATGAACGGAATCTCTCCAGAGAGGGCCATCGCGTGACCTGCCACACAGACTCAGCCGTCAACGACGCCATCGAGGTCCTCGAAGCGGAAGCCGCCGCCATCCGTAACGTCATTTCCCACCTGGACGAGAGGTTCACGCAAGCCGTCCAGATCCTGCTGAATTGCAAGGGACGTGTCGCCGTGTCGGGCATGGGGAAGGCCGGTCTCGTGGGGGAAAAGATCAGTGCCACACTCGCCAGCACGGGCACGCCCAGCTTTTTCCTCCACCCCGCGGAAGCCCTTCATGGAGACCTGGGGAGGCTCCGCCCCGAGGATGTGATCCTCGCCCTTTCGAACAGCGGTGAGACGGCGGAAATGGTCCGCTTGATCGACCCGGTGAAGGCCATCGGCACTCGCATGATCGCGGTGACCGGCCGACCGGAAAGCCGCTTGGCCCGTTACGCCGATTTCCACCTTTTCATCGGGGACCCGGGCGAAGCGTGTCCGATGGGCCTCGCTCCGACGTCGACGACGACGGCCATGATCGCTCTCGGAGACGCCCTTGCCATGACGGTTCTCAAGCGGCGGGGCTTCGGGCCGGAGGACTACGCCCGCTACCATCCAGGCGGCAGCCTGGGTCGGAAGCTGATGAAGGTCAAAGAGATCATGCGGCGCGACGACCGATGTACGACCGTCCTGCCGGACACATCGACCCACGGGACCCTCCTGGCCATGAACGCCACCAAGGGGCGACCGGGCGCGGCCTGCATCGTTGACGCCGAAGCAAAACTCTTGGGATTCGTGACTGACGGCGACCTGGTGCGAGCCATGGGTCAAGGGGCTGAATTCCTGACCCGCCCCGTTCGCGACATCATGATCTCCGCGCCGAAGTCCGTCCGGCCGGATCACCTGGTTTCGGAGGCTCTGCATCTCCTCAAGGAACACAAGATCGATCAACTGCCGGTCGTCGATCAGGACGGGACATTGGTCGGTCTGTTGGACATCCAAGACTTGATCGAAACGAGCGCCGTCTGATGGCGCTCGACCAGCGGTTGGCCGCCTTGGAACTCATGCTCTTCGACGTGGACGGCGTCCTCACCGACAACGGCCTTTACATCGGCGAGTCCGGAGACCTCTTGAAACGCTTCGATGTCCGAGACGGAGCCGGCTTGAAGTTGGCCCAGATGGCCGGTCTCCGCGTGGGCCTGATCAGCGGTCACGACTCGACGGCGACCGCGCGACGAGCGGCCCAACTCGGCATCGACATCTGCCACGTCGGCGTCAAGGACAAGATTCCCGTCTTCGAAACCACGCTGGAGCAGACCGGTGTTGCCCGTGAACGCGTTCTCTACATGGGCGACGACGTCATGGACCTTCCTCTCCTCGACCGCGCTGGAGTCGCCGTCACCGTTCCCGAAGCCCCACCTCTCATCCGCGATCGCTGCGATTTCGTGACCCGCGCCCGAGGAGGGTTCGGCGCCGTCCGTGAAATCGTGGACCGTGTTCTCACGGCGATGGGGCGCATGGACGACATCGTGCAGAGGTTTCTCTGAGTGCGTCGATTCCTGCTCATCGTCCTGATCCTTTCGCCGGCTCTCCTGGCCGCTTGGTTCTTCAGCCAAAGCCTCTCTCATCCCGGACCCGAGATCGAAACCATCGCCCCGTCCCCGAAAAAGGAGTCCAGCAACCCTCTCGACATGGCGCCTCTCGCCGGCGAGTCCGGCAAGGACACCTTTTTCCTCGAGCGCGCCGAGACCGAGATCGGGGGCCGAATACAGGTCTATCCGCGAATCTACTACCACATCCGCTCGTGGCAACGCGAGGAGGGATTGCGCTACGCGGCCAGGGATCTGTTGGCCGTGATCAACCCGCGCCCCGCCACACCCGAGGACCTGGAATCCCTGCTCGTGTTGGACAACGACGCGTCTCCCGACGCGCTCCGACGGCTTCTGGAGAAGGCGGGCCCCGGAACGAGTGTCCTCCGCGCCCCCAAGGCGACGATCCTGGGCGGGAACGGGATCGACAGCGTGCAGGAGCTGGAACTCTACGGAGGATTCTCCGTGGACGTCGGTCGCCGAAAAGGTCTCCCTCCCGCCCTTCGCCTCGAAGGCGACGAGGCGAAGGCGACGTTCGACGGGAACGAGTTGAATGCGCTCATCGTCGCGCGAGAGTTCAAGGCCCACGGCGAAACCATGGAGATGAGCGGTCAAGGACTCGTCGCCCGCCGCAACGAAGGTTCCCTCCTCATTCGGCGATTGCCGCATCTCGAAATGAAGGATGCCCAAGACGGCCGAACCCTCCTTGACGTCACGGCCGCGGGCCTCATGAGATTCGTTCCCGAAAAGGACGACGATGGTTCGGACTTCCTTCGAACGCTCCGGCTGAGCGACGGGATTCTCCATCTGGAAGACGACGTTCGCGTGCGCATCCAGGAATTCGCATTGAGCGGCGATTCCCTGGATGCGACGCTGGCCACCGACGCCGAGGGGCAGACGCACTTCACCCGCGGCGCCGTCGAGGGTCACGTCGAGTTGAGTGCCCGGGGCGGCATCATTCGAGGGGAAAAGGCCGTCGTCGACGTCGCCGCCGACGGCACCTTCGTCATCCACTTCACGGGATCCCCCGTCCACGTCTCGTGGAATTCGTCCACCGGCGACGGCCGGTTGCCATCCGGCCTCACGGCGTCCTGCACCGGCCCCCTCGTCATCCACGGACCCGCCCGGAATCCGCCACCCCTCACCGTCGCGCTCACCATCACCCTCGAAGACGACGTCACCATCTCCCTCGCTCGGAGACGGGGGCAACCTCTGACCGTCGGCGGCGACTCCATGACTCTCTCCTTCGGTCCCGTGCCGTCCAATAGAGCAGCACCTCCCAAGGAGCGCTACCGCTACGAGCTTCTGGGTGGTGTCCTCGATGGCGATGTTCAAGGCCGCGACGCCGCGGGTCGGTTCGATTGCCCTCGCCTCGAACTCGATCGCCTCATCAATGCCGACGGTCTCTTGCAGACAGAAGTCGTGCGACTCAGAGGCCCCGCCGCGATCCGATGGAAAGACCCCGAGGCCGACCCCGCGACGACCCTGACCTTGGAGGCCGCGCGCGTCCTCCGCTTGGACTACCCCGCTTCCCCATTCGTCGCCGTGGGCGTCCGAGCGGAGGGAGAGGCGATCTTCCGCCGACTTCTCGGCGATCGTTCTGCGTTCCAGGTCATGGCCGGTGTTCTCGAGGCAACCCTCTCCCAGGCCGACGAGGAGGGCAATCGAGAATTGAGCCGGGTCGAGGCCCAAAGGACGTTTCTCGTCAACGATGACCGCGGCTCGACGCTACGGGGGAAATCCCTCGTCTGGCGGGGGGCCGAGGATGTGTTCCTCGTGGAGGGTTCCCCTGCCGAGGTCCACTGGATCGATCAACAGGAGCGGCCGCAAACCCTCGAATCCCCCAGCATTCGCGTCTCCCTGAAGGAAGGCATGTTGACGGCGGAAGCCCCGGCTCATGCTCAGCTGCGCCTCCCCAGCCTCATCCCGTCCGCCTCGCGGCGTCAGGCCATCCGGGAAGCCGAGCGGGAGCTGAAGACACCACCGCGGGATGTGGATTGGAGGGTCGATTGTCGCAGACTCGACGTGTCGTTCGGCGCGACCTCTCCCTTCGCAGCCGCGACGCCCACCGACAAGCGACCTCAACTCGAGGAATGCGCCCTTGAGGGAAACGTCCGTGTTCACTGTGAGGACCAGGATATCGAAGGCGAGAGCCTCGTCTGGGACGAACGCTTGCGGACGGCGCGATTGGAGGGCTCGCCCCTGCAAATGCATTGTCGCATCGAAGGCGGAAAGGATGGCGCCACGGATGTCTACACGTCGCGCATCGTGACCGTTCACGAGCAGTTCAGTGTTTTCGAGGGTGGCACCGAGGCTCTTATTCACGTCGTCAAACCCGGCACGCAGGACGTGCGCGAGCCCCTGTTCTTCCGATGCGAGGGCCCCATCACGGTGCGCTCCGCCGTGGCGATTCTGGACGGACCGACACTCATCGAGCGCGGGCCCCGATCGTCGCCGCGCATCCACGTGGATAGTGGGAGCGCCGTCGTTCGGTTCGAAGCTGAAGATGCGGGTGTGGGTGGTTTTGGGCGGCGCGTCGGCTCGCTCATCGCGGACAAGGGGGTGAAACTCAAGTGGAACGACCTCCGCGGCGAGGGAGAACACATGGAGTTGAACGAAAGGAAACGCCGCATCTGGCTGGACGGCAAGCCGAATCACCGATGCCGCATGAGCATGCGGGGAAACACGATGAATGCCCCCCGCCTCGTCTACGACATGGACAAGAACCGCATCGACGTCTGGCGCCCCTCGGGTCGCCTGAGGAAGAAGGGAACGCGATGACCCGCGTGGGGTGGAACGAAACGACACGGCAAGGCGCCGCAATCCGAATCATGAGTCTTCACACGGATATCCGTTTCTTGGCACTCCTTCTATCGCTCGCTGTCGGACTCGTATTGTGTGCGCCGGTCCGGGCGCAGGAGGATCCCCCTGAACCACCCCAAGGGATCTCCGCCTCCTTCACGGCCGATTTTTGGCGCATCGATATCAAGGGCGGCTTCATCATCGCCATGGGGCACGTCCAACTTCGCTGGAAAAGCGGCAGCCTTCGATGCGACTCCGCCGTGATTTGGACCGACTCCACAAGCGACGAGTACGAGGACGACACGAAGGACAATGGCCGACTCCACGTGAAGGAGGTGTACGCCGAGGGCAACATTCTTCTCATCGGTGGGGAGATCGTACGGAGCCTCGAAGCCTCGGCGGCCTTCGTGGATCCTGTTCACGAAAGAGCGCTCCTCCTCGACGTGACGCAGACCCTCGAGGTTGAAGTGCGCAGCGGGACCTTGCCCATCGTCGTTCGAGCCCGCGAGGCCATTCAACGTAGCCGACGTCTTTTCGAACTCCAGGATCTGAGATTCACGACCAGCCCGTTCGTCCACCCGGGCTGGCGCATCGAGACCTCCAAACTGGCGATTCAGATCGATCCCCCAGCGCAAAAGCCCGGCGGCAAGGCCGGCGAGACCGTGCGCAACGTCCGTTACGAGGTGGATTCCAGTGTCGTCTATCTGGGAGAGCTGCCCATCCTCCCGCTGCCCTCTCTCGCCGGCAACACGGCCGACAGCCTGGGCCTGGGCTGGTTCAAGGGCGCCGGTGTCGATCGCTCGAACCGATTCGGACCCTCGATCTACCTGGATCTCGGAACGGATATCGACGACAGCGAAGGCCGCAAGTGGGGAGAATGGACTCTGAGGAGCCGGTACCTCTTCGACCGGGGCGCCGGCGTGGGTCTGGACCTCAAGTATCGGGGAGAAGACTACCGTGGCGGTCTGGTGAGCTTCTACCAGAACGACGACGGTCGAGACACGATCGTCCGTCAGCCCCACCCGGAAAACCGCGGCCGCTTCACCTGGAGACACCGCCAACACCTCCCGGAATCCATCCAGCTCGACTTGGAGTTGAGCGCGATCAGCGACAGAGGATTCCTTCCCGAGTACTACGAAAACGAATTCAAGGGTGGCAAGGATCAGGAGACGCTGCTTTATTTCAAGCGTGCCGTCGAAAATCGCGCGCTCACCGCACTTGCCAGCGTCCGCATCAACGAGTTTCTGGATCAGGTCGAGCATCAACCCCAGATCGGCTACAACCTCATCTCCGAACCCGTTTTCGAGCTGGGCGACTCCGCCCTCTACTTCGATGCGGACTGGGAGATCTCGCGGGCCCGACGACGATTCGATCCCGACTCGCTCCGTGGAGACCAGGACGCTTTCCGAGCCGACCTCGACAACACGGTGGGTCTGCCGTTCTTCGTCGGCCCGGTGAAGCTCGAACCGTTCGCCGGCTTCCGATACACCTACTACTCCAAAGGGCGGGTGACGGATGACAGTTTCAATCGAATCGGAACGATCTACGGCGTCCGGGCGACGACCCAATTCCATCGCACATGGGATGTCGAGGGGGGCTTGTTCGGCCTCGACGGGCTCCAACACGTCATCCTTCCCGAGATCGAGTACATCACAATCGACCAGGTCTCCGTCGCTCCATCCTCATTGCCTCAGTTCGACCGGATCGACCGGTTGACCCAGCGGGAAACCCTCCGTATCGGCGTGAGGAACCGACTGCAGACGGTCTGGAGAATCGACGACGTAGCGCAGGTCGTCGACTTCGTCGATCTGGACGTGGAGTGGACGTATTTCCCGCAGGCGGACCGCGACAACAGAGGGTCTCATGCCGGCAATCTGGACGTGGACTTCGTCCTCAGACCCGGAACGCGCCTCACCCTGCTCGTCGATTTCGAATACAGTTTTCAGTTGGAAACGTTCGAAGTCTTCAACACCACATTGGGATGGCTCTCCAGTCAAGACCTTTTTCTTGCTGTCGGATATCGTCGGTTCGTCGATGTCAACGACGCGGTGTTCCTGCAGGCCGAATGGAGACTGAGCCCGCGACTCGCCATCGTGTATCGCGGGGGTTATGACTTCGCGGACGACCAGATCCAGGACCAACGCCTTCGCTTCCGGCGCATGGGTCAGGACTGGGTCTTCGAGGTCGAAGTTTCCTACGACAACACCCAGAATCTCGGCTTCTCCCTCAGCTTCACCCCCCGCGGCCTCTTCGACCCGCGCATTCGTTCTCGTCCGCTCCGTCACGAACCTCGATTCGCCACCTTCGGCGAAGGTCTCCTCAAGCGCTAGCGAGGTGGAACGAAATCCGGGTGGTGACTCGCGATGCAGATTGCGCCGCATTCCCGCACCGGTTCAGCAGGTACACGGGGCAGGCCCACGGTTGAAGACTGCGGCTCAGGTGCCACAATCACCGCGGAGGACCTTTCATGGTTTTGACCTTTCTCTTTCTCGGCATGGGCCCCCAGGAGATCTTCGTTCTCGTGGTGCTCGGCCTCATTCTGTTCGGCCGCCGCCTACCGGAGGTAGGACGTTCCCTCGGGAAGTCCTTCGTCCAATTCAAGGCGGGCCTGCAGGACATGCAGATGGAGCTGAAGGAGATGGACCGGATGACCGACGCCGCGGCCCGTCAGGATGTTCTCAAGAAGAATAGCGAAGCGAACGACACGGGGATCCCACGGGATGAAGCCGAGGCGGAAACCGTGGAGCCCGCCGAGCCCGAATCGAAGGCCGCCGAGATGGCGGTGGACGAGCATCAGGATCGACGAGAACCGGAAGACTGACGGACCCGAATCCGTGCCATGAACCTCGACCTCAGCGAGAAACGTCGATACGGTCGAGGCCCCGGCACAACGAACGATTGCGACCCGCCTCCTTCGCGCGATACAGATGGGCGTCCGCCGCTTCGAGAAGACTCTCCGCCTCCAGCATCGTCCGTACGCCGGGCGCGCAGGCCCCCCCCACACTGACCGTCACCGAAAGGACTTTGCCATCGGCGGTCACGAGAGTCTCCTCTTCGATCCGACTCCTCACCCTCTCGGCGACCTGGGTCAAGACCTCCACGGTCGCGTTGGGAATGATGACGACGAATTCTTCTCCCCCATAGCGAGCCGAGTGGTCTCCCTCTCGCGTGACGTCCAACAGACAACGGGCGACCATCTTCAAGACATCATCACCGACGGCGTGGCCGTGGGTGTCGTTGAATGTCTTGAAATGGTCGATGTCCAGAATGAGAAGACCCAGGCGGTCGTCCCTCCCACCCATGGCGGAACGCTCGAGGGTCGCGGACAGCGTCTCGTCGAATGACAGGCGATTGGGAATTCCGGTCAGCGCGTCCGTCATGGCCTTCCGGGCCAACTTCTCTTTTTCCTCTTCGAGTTCCTGGGCGCGCTCGGTGGTCTGGTGCAAATCGGCAACGGCACCCAGACTCACCTGCATCAGCTGGTCGCGGGCCTGGCGAAGAAGGTCTTCGTGGGGGTCGTTCGGAGCCTCGACGCTGAGCAGTGCCGCGGTCTCCCTGACCCCCGCCTGAAGCCCCACGATGAAGGCGTCCATCGCCTCTTCGTCCACGCCGAATCGCTCGCTGGCGACCTCTCTCAGGAATCGCAGGGCCGGGCCCTTCCTGCGGTCGCAGATCACGGCCGTGGTCGCACGGGCCATCCTCATGATCCTGCAAAGATCCCGTTCCGTGGAGTCCGAGTCTTCCTCAGCCTCAGGGACGTCATCCTGGCCCATGGAACCCACGACGCGTGAGATCATCGCGGGCATACCCCAGTTCTCGAGAAGCGTCGCCCCGACACTCAAATGGTCGAAACCCAAGATGCGCCGCTCCTCATCGGCTTCAGGCAAGACCCCCACCGAGTGATCGAGGACCTCGTCATAGGTGTCCGCCATGCATTCCGCCATGGCGAGTTGACCGATGCGCCCAAGGAGTCCGGCGAGGAAAGCCTCGTCCGCCATCCGGTTCTTGACGAACACGGCCAGCGACCGTGCGCTCACGGAGTCTATGAGACTATGGCGCCAATAGGAGTCGTAGTCGAACCGACTTCCTTGGCCACCGGCACGAGGCAGGTGGCTCGTCAACGAGAAACTGAGAGCCATGAGCTTCACGGTCTTGATGCCGAGCATCATCGTGGCTCGTTCGAGACTCGCCACCTCCTCGCCACGACGGAAGAGTGAGGAGTTGGAGAGCTTGAGAAGTTTCGCCGCCAGCGCCGGGTCACGGGAAAGGACTTGGGCCAAATCGTCGATTCCCACCGATTCGTCGGCGGTCAACTGGAGGACCTCGATCGCCACGGCGGGTGGACTCGGGAGATTCTCAGCATGCACCAGGGCCGGAGGCAGGCCGGATGTGGTCTGAGTCATGGCAACACACTCTCGCCCGAGAAGCCTACGGGGTTCGCTGCTGCACACCCCCCCGGATGAGCCGACCCCGTAGGATTTTTCGAACTCCCGCCTGCCCGACTTGAGCTACAAAATAGGGGAAAACCCGTAGGTTTTGCGGTGAGAGCGGCGGGGTTCCGTGTCCCGACGTCAGACGTCGACCTGTTTCACACTGAGAGCGTGTTCCTCGATGAATTCTCTGCGAGGCTGCACATGCTCACCCATGAGGATCGTGAAGATTTGATCGGTGACGCCGACATCCTCCAAGGTGACCCGTAAGAGGTGGCGCTTCTCCGGATCCATCGTGGTTTCCCAGAGTTGCTCGGGATTCATTTCACCGAGCCCCTTGTACCTCTGGATGTCCAAGCCTCGACTGGCGGCCTTCCTCACCAATTCAGGGAGATCCTCCAGTGCGAAGAATGGCTGCTCCTCGTCACCGACCTGGAAGAGGAAGGGTGCGTTTTCCGGATCCTGGATCGACTCCGCCGGGAATTCCAGGTTGGCGGGCTCGAACCCGAATCGCGTGAGAGTGGCCATCGCATCTTCCAGCGCCTGGGCCTCATGAATCTCCTGCTGTCGAAGTTCCGGGACCGGCGCACCCTCCTCCACGACCGCGCCCTCTTCCAGAACACTTCGGCCGGCCACGGCCTGGGCGAGATCCTCGGCCTTGTCCACGAACGTCACCTCTCCGCTCCGATCGGTGAGTATGAATCGCGGCAAGGTACCGTCGGTCGCTCGGCCGAGGTAGGTCATCAGGTCGAGACCACGGCGACGCAACGGGACCTCTCGTTCGAGGATCGCCGCGACGGCTTGCACCAACTCTCGAAGTCCCTCACCGGTGAAAGTGGCGGGATTCTCTCCTCGGCGAACGAGGGTGGAGACCTCCGTCCCTCGAGCATTCAAGAGTTCATTCATCGCCGCGTCGCTGGGGACATACTCTTCCTTGTTCTTCACCTTCACCTTGTAGAGCGGAGGCTGGGCGATGTAGACGTGACCGTCATGAACCAGTTGGGGCATCTGCCGGTAGAAGAATGTGAGGAGGAGCGTTCGGATGTGACTGCCATCCACATCCGCATCCGTCATGATGATGATGTTGTTGTAGCGCAGCTTGGTTATGTCGAAATCGTCCACGCCGATCCCGGTTCCCAGCGCCGTGATGATCGTCTGGATCTCGGAATGGCCCAGCATCTTGTCGATGCGAGCCTTCTCGACGTTGAGAATCTTTCCCTTGAGGGGAAGAATCGCCTGATACCGACGGTCCCTTCCCTGCTTCGCCGAACCACCGGCCGAGTCACCCTCGACCAGGAAGAGTTCGGACTTGCTGCGATCCTTGGAGGTGCAATCGGACAGCTTCCCGGGGAGGCCGGCGCCTCCCAAGGCGCCCTTCCTCCGGACGAGTTCGCGGGCCCTCCTTGCGGCCTCGCGGGCCGCGGCGGCGTCGGCGGCCTTGCGAATGATGGCCTTGGCCGTGGCGGGATTCTCTTCCAGGTATTGGGAGAGTTGCTCGTTGACCAGATTCTCCACAATGCCTTGGATGTCGCGGTTCGCCAGCTTGATCTTGGTCTGGCTCTCGAATTTCGGATCGGGAAGTCGCACGGACACGATGGCCGCCAACCCCTCGCGGAAGTCCTCGCCGGAAAGGGTTCGTCCCTCCTTGATGAGCCCGGACGCCTTGCCGTAGTTGTTCATGCAGCGCGTCAGGGCGGCCTTGAAACCGGAGAAATGCGTCCCGCCCTCCCGGGTGTTGATCGTGTTGGCGAAGGTGTAGACGACTTCCGAGAACGAGTCGTTGTACTGCATCGCCACTTCGACGTCGACGTTGTCCTTTTCCGTGCGGAAGTAGATGACGTCCTGGTGAACGACGTTCTTGTTCTCGTTCAGCATCCTTACGAAGGCTCGAATGCCGTCCTCGAAACAGAAGGTTTTTTCGACCGACTCTCGCTCGTCGGTGAAAACGATCGTCAACCCGGCGTTGAGGAAGGCCAGCTCCCTCAGGCGATTGCCAATCGTCTTCCCATCGAAATCCGTCACGGAGAAAATCTCCGAGTCCGGTCGGAAGTGGACCCGTGTCCCCTGCCTCTCCGTCGCTCCTCGCACGGTCAGTTTCTGCGACGTCACGCCTCGGGCGAATGCGATATGGTGAAGTTGACCCCCCTGGCTCACCTCCACCTCGAGGAACTCGGAGAGAAAATTCACGACAGAGACGCCCACGCCATGGAGTCCACCGGAGACCTTGTAATTCTTGTCGGAAAACTTGCCGCCCGCATGCAACTTGGTCATCACCACCTCGACCGCGGGAACGCCCTCCTTGGGGTGGATGTCGACGGGGATGCCCCGGCCGTTGTCGGTGACGGTAATACTCTGGTCCGTGTGAATCGTGACATGGACCTCGGTGGCATATCCGTTTTGCGCCTCGTCGATGGCGTTGTCGATCACCTCGTAGACGAGATGATGCAATCCGTACTCGTAGGTGTCCCCGATGTACATGTCGGGACGCTTGCGGACCGCCGCAATGCCTTCGAGAACCTGGATCGTGGAAGCATCATATTCTTGGCTCATCGTTTCTCTCTCTCAGAAGGCGCCGAGTCTGAACCGCAGATCGCGGACGACCCTGTCTCCTTCCATGAATTCGTTCAGTCGTTCCAACAGTTGCGATCGCTGGAATTGGGCCAACTCCGCGCACAGGGGCGGGGATGCCACTTCGATCACCGCCACACCGGAGCGAAAAGCGGCGACCCGGGTCCTTCTCAATCGCTCGTTCTCTCGAATGACGCCCTGCCATGCCGCCACGACACGCTGGGTGGGACCCATCGTTTCCCGTTCCACCTTGGCCAACCATGTGTCGAGGATGTCCCCGATGGAATCGGCTCCCCAGGGGGACCGCTTGGGATGCTCAGCCATTCCGCATGGTCACAGGCATGACGACGTAGACGAAGTCAGGCTCCCCCGTCACCTTCACCGGGTTGCTCGGAGAGGTCAACTCGATCACGGCGCGATCCGAATCCATGACCTTCAGACCATCCGCCATGAATTGGGGGTTCAGTGAAATCGTGAAGGGCTTTTCGTCCGTGTAATCCGGAGCATCCAATTCGACCGTCGCCTCTCCCGCATCCAAGGCCTGGGCCTGAATGCTCAACTGACCGTTTTCCAGTTGAAAACGGACCGAACGGGTTTCCTCAGTGATGAACAGGGCTGCTTGGCGAAAAGCTTGAATCAGGTCCAGTCGATCGAATTCGATTCGGATCGGGCAGTCCTGAGGAATGACCTTGCGATAGTCCGGGAAACGCCCCAGAAGCAAGGGCGCGGAGACGAAGGCACGCGAAGTCTGAAGGTTCACGTGGGTGTCGTCCAAGGCCAACTGGATCCGGTCGTCTTCTTCGGCGAGAACCCGTTCGAACACTTGCAGCGCGTGAACGGGGATGATCGGAGACGCTTCGACACCGTCGCTGTTGTCGATGAGGATCACTTTCGTCGCCAGCCGTTTTCCATCCGTGGCCACCATGCGGGCGTCACTGCCGGAAATCTCGAGCCTGGCCCCGTTGAATGCGAAGCGTGACCGCTCGCGCGCCACCGAAAACTGAGTTTTCGCCATCAGATGCAGGAGCCGTGCTCGGTCCATTCCAAAGGCGCACTCGGAGGGAAAGTCGGTGAGTGTCGGGAAATCCTCCGCCCGTTCACCGAGAAGCTGGAAGAGACTGCGGCCGGACCGAACCTTCGTCTTGCCCACTTCATCCGCCTGGATCTGGAGGCTGTCCGTGTGACACTCCTTGGTGACAGAGGTGAGTTTCTGCACCGGGACCACGGCCACGCCGGGTTCGTCCACGGATTCCGCGGGTACCCGATAGCGAATGGACATGGCCCCGTCCGTGCATTCCAGTTGCAGAAATCCGTCAGCCCCAGCCTGGAGAAGGACGTGTTGATACCCCATGGGTTGAGACGAGGCCACCATTCCCACGGCTGACAGACCATCCAGGAGGCTCTTCCGGGCGACGCTGCATTTCATGCTTGATTCCCCATGATTCAAGGGTCGGAGGGACCCCGGGATTATAGGCTCGGAGGGGGGCGAGGAACAGCCCGGCACGACCCTTTGGGGTGAACTCTAAGTCATGGTCGCTCAAGAGGTTCGGATTTGCCCCCTGAGACTCTCGGGGCGCGGCTTTCGGGTGACGGGGCGCGGGATCCCCTCCACAGCTTTTCCACACTCCCATCCCTGGCCCGATTCCACGAGTTTTCCGCACGGACCAACCCACCTACGGGTGCGACAAACCCCCATGACGTAAAGACTTCGGGTGCGCATTCGGCCCACCCACGGAAGCGCCCACCGTGCGCAAGAGGCTCAGCCGCCACGGGTTATCCACAACGAATCGCGCGGGGTGGGCCGGGGTGCGCCCCGCCTCTCACGACTCCAAGCGCCGCTCCAAAGTTTGCAGGGAAGCGCGCAGTTCGATGTCGTTCTTCTTGAGCTGGTCGATCTTGTCCACCGCGTAGATGACCGTGGAATGATCGCGACCACCGAAGAACCCGCCGATCTCCGCCAGGGACAGCTTCGTGTACTTGCGAGCCAGGAACATGCAGACCTGCCGCGGCAGTGCGATGGAATGATTCCGCTTCTTCGATTGCAACTCGCTCAGTCGCACATCGAAGTGCTCGGTGACCAGGTCGACGATGCGGACGATGGTCACCCGCCGTTGCGCGGAACTCACCAGATCTCCCAGGGCTTCCTTGGCCGTCTCGAGGGACAGGGGACGCTTCATGATCCGTGCAAAACCCAAAAATCGCGTCACGGCGCCTTCGAGTTCCCGGACATTCACGAGAATGGCGGAAGCGATGAACTCCACCACGTCATCGGGAACCTCGACGCCGTAGAGGCGCGCCTTCTTCAGGACGATCGCCATCCTGGTCTCGAAGGTGGGCGGTTCAATCTCGCACACCAGCCCCCACTTGAACCGGGAAACCAGACGATCTTCCAAGGTTGGAATGTCCTTCGGTGCGCTGTCCGACGAAAGGATGATCTGCTTCTGGTTGTTGTAGAGCGCGTTGAACGTATGGAAGAATTCTTCCTGCGTGTGGTCCTTGCTGGCCAGGAAGTGGATGTCGTCGATGACGAGGATGTCCAAGCGGCGGTGCTGCTCGCGGAACTCTTCCAGCCGATTCTTGCCCAAGGCCGCGATGAATTGGTTGACGAACTGTTCGCAAGGGATGTAACGAATCCGGACGTCCGGCTGCTGCTTGCGCACCGCGTGGCAGATTCCCTGAAGAAGATGGGTCTTACCCAGGCCCACCCCCCCATACAGGAAGAGGGGATTGTAGACGCGACCCGTATCCTCGATCACCGCCAAGGACGCAGCGTGGGCCAGTCGATTCGATGCCCCGACGACAAAGTTTTCGAGGGTGTATTGGGGATTGAGGGGAAGGCGATCACGATCATGGCCTCCCCGATCCCGGCTCGGACTCCTGCGAGGCAAGGGCGCCGCGCGTGGCAAGGAGTCACCCGCCCCCGCGTGGGCGACCGCCGCGATCTGAAAGCTGATCGAAGCGCCGTTCACTCCCCTGACCCGCTGGACAGCCTCCTCGAGGACTTCGAGGTACTGACGGCGCAACCACTCCGAGTAAAACTTGCTGGGCACTTCCACGACGATCTCGTCGTCACGGATCGCCGCGCAGGATGTCTTGGTGAACCAGGTCTCGAACTGCTCGCCACTGACGACTTCCTTGACGGCTTCCAGAACCTTGTCCCAAAAACGCTCGTTCTTCTTGCTCGACATACGCCACCCATTGGGCAGACGACGACCGTCGTCTGCTAGTTTGCAGGCCACCTCATGTTGTCGGAATAAGCACCACCCGGCCCGGTGAAACATGTTCCATGACCACCGCGGGACAGGGACGGACTATAGAGGCGGGCATCACCAGCGTCAACCGGTGTCCCCCCCATCTGATCCGTGTCGCGCGGCGTCATCTTTTTTTGGGCGTCGATCTCTCGACGGGTCCGCACCTTGAGAACTTCTATGGGGAACAAGTTTTTTTTCGGCACAACAATTGATGGCGAGAACGACGGGGCATCGGCACCGCCGCAGCCGCACATTCACGTTGCGTCATCCTCTTGCGCGACCCGAGCCAGGACGGTGACGAACTGCTCGATGTCTTCCCTCGTCGTGGTCCGTCCCGCCGAGATCCGAAACGAAGAGAACAGGGTCTCACGATCCCTTTGCAGCGCCTCCAGGACATGTGAAGGCTCCACCGCCCCCGAGGAGCACGCGCTGCCCAAGCTGACCGCGATGCCTTCCAAATCCAATCGAATGAGCAACGCCTCGCCGTAGTGGCCCGGCCAATGGAGGTTCCATATGCCGGGTGCCCTCGGCGCCCCCTCCGGCACGTTGAATTTGACGCAGGGGACCTTCTCGGAGAGTCGCGCCGTAAGAAGACGATCCAAACCCGCCAGATGGGCAAGACGTGACGCCTCCTCCCGGCGGACCGCCGCCGCCGCCGCCGCAAAACCGGCGGCTCCCACCACGTTCTCCGTGCCGGCGCGACGATCCCGCTCTTGCGCCCCCCCCACCACAAGAGGCTCCGCCCGCACGCCGGCCGGCATGATCAACGCCCCGACTCCTCGAGGTCCGCCGATCTTGTGAGCCGAAACCGTCAACAAGGCGCCGACGGGTGGTTCCCAAACCTGTTTTCCGAGGGCCTGGACGGCGTCGCAATGAAAAACCACGCCTGCGTTCGTGCAAACCTCGGCCCAGGCTTGGACGGGCTGGACGGTCCCGATCTCGTTGTTCACCCACATGAGCGACGAAAACCCCACGGAATCATCCAACAGAGCTTCCGCGGCCTCCAGATCGACGACCCCGTTCGGCATGACGGGCATCCACCTGAGCGTGAAACCGCGGCGCTCCAGCCTCCGTGCAGGCTCCAGGATCGAGGGGTGCTCGATCGGTGAGAGCAGAATCGTCTGTCGACCCGCGGATTCGAGAACGGGTGCGATTCCGAGGATCGCCGCATTGTTGGCCTCGGTCGCCGACCCGGTGAAGATCACCTCCCTCGACGGGCGGTTCAAGGCCGCGGCGAGAGTCTCGCGAGCGTCCTCCAGGGCCCGGCGGGCACGCCGCCCCTCCGAGTGGAGGCTGCTTGGATTGCCCATGGCCGTCGATTGCACCCGACCCATCGCTTCCGCGACTTCGGGAAGAAGCGGACTCGACGCCGCGTGATCCAGATAGACTCGCCTGGGCATTCCGGCTCCTGTTTCAGATTCCCATCCTGATCTGCCGATGACACCTATGGCCCCTCACAGTCGTGGATAGGGTGACTGCAATAAGATGAGCATCGTCAACACTCGAGACAAAACCATCAACACCAAGGTCGTTTACTACGGCCCTGGCCTCGGCGGCAAGACCACGAGCCTGAAGTATATCCATTCGGTGCTGGACCCCGAGGAGACTGTCAGGATGGTTTCCCTGAAGACCGACGAGGAGCGAACCCTCTTCTTCGACTTCCTGCCCATCAACCTCGGCGTCCTAGGTGGATACAAGGTCAAGATTCAAGGCTTCACCGTTCCAGGTCAAGTGAAATACAACCTCACCCGGAAGTATGTTCTCATGGGGGCCGACGCGGTCGTCTTCGTGGCGGACTCCTCCGAAAAGCGGCGTGCCGACAACATACAGAGCCTGAGGAATCTGTCCGATAACCTTGCCGCGAACGGCCTGAACATCGAAGAGATCCCCCTCGTTCTCCAGTTCAACAAGCGCGACCTTGCCGACGCGATGGCCATCGAGGCCATGGAAGCCGACCTGAACACGGGGAAACTTCCCGCGTTTGCGACGAACGGATTGACAGGCGAAGGAGTCTTCGATGCGTTCGTCCGCGTGACGGAATCCATGGTCGATAAGGTGGCTCGGAAATATCAACTCGAAAGTCCGGATGGTGACATCGCGCAGATGACCCGCGAGCGCCTTCGAGAGTTGACCACGATTCCGAAATAGAGCCTCGTCGACGCTTGGCGTGGAATGAGAATTCCGCCGCGATGCGCTGCGACTCGCTCCATGGATTTGCGTTTCGCTCCACAGGCTTATTCACACGACTGCTGCCTGAATCCGGCCGTCCAGGCCATCGAGAACCCGCTCGTAGTGAGCCACGTAAGTCGGAAGTATCCTTCGAATATCGAAGAGTCTCTCCGCTCTTGCCCGGGCCGCCCGGCCCATGCTCTTGCGTCGTTCCGGGTTCAGCGCCATCTCCCGAATCGCTCGAGCCAAGGCCTTCGGGTTTCTTGGAGAAACAAGAAAGCCCGTGACTCCGTCCTCGACCACCTCGGGAATCCCGCCCGTATTGGTCGCCACGACGGGCAGTCCGCTGGCCATGGCCTCGAGCGCCGCCAAACCGAACGACTCGTAGATCGAAGGCAGGACGAAGACATCCGCGCAGGGAAGAATTCTCTCGACGGATTCTTGTGACCCCAAAAAACTCACCCTTTCCGCCAAACCCAACTCCCTGACCCGGTCCTCAATCGCCGGGCGATCCGGTCCGTCTCCGATGAGGAGAAGTTTGACGGAGATGTCCTTCGCGACGAGAGCCATGGCTTCCACCACGTCTCCCACCCGCTTCACGGGGCGGAAATTCGAAGTATGAACGAGCAGAAGTTCGTCGCTTCCTCCATGGAGCGCCTGCGCGTCGGGACAAGGGTGGGCGTCGAAGCGTTTGAGGTCGATGAAGTTGGGAATGACTTCGATGTCTTTGTTCGTCTCGATGACCTTGTGCGTTTCATCGCGGAGATAGTTCGACACAGTCGTCACTCCGTCGGCTTTGTCGAGAGTGAATCGCGTGACTCTCTTGTAGGATGCGTCCTGACCGACGATCGTGATATCGGTTCCATGCAAGGTCACCACGATACCGAGTCGTCTGGGAGCCACCATTTCCTTCGCCATCCAGGCGCTTGCGGCGTGGGGAATCGCGTAGTGAACGTGAAGCAGCTCGATGTCGTACTGGTCGACGACCTCCGCCATCTTCGTCGCCAACGACAGGGCGTAGGGTGGGTATCGAAAGAGCGGATAGTCAGGGACTCCAACCTGGTGATAAAAGATGTTCGACCGATAGCTCGTCAGGCGAATCGGTGGCTCGTAGGCCAAGAAGTGGACCTCGTGACCGATCTCCGCCAAAGCGAGTCCAAGCTCGGTGGCCACGACCCCGCTTCCGCCGTACGTCGGGTAGCAAGCGATTCCAATTCTCATACCGCGTCCTCCGAGTCCGGATTCCTGTACTTGCCGAACCCTTGAAACATCTCGACCGGGTTGCGCGTCGGGATCGGTCCGTCCGAGACGTACCCCTCTCCGTACCGTACACCCACGAAGTGGCCCCACCACGATGCGCGGCCTTCCCAGAACTCCCAGAATTCACTGCGTGAGATGAAGGTTTCGGGTTCACGCGAATCCGGGTCGTAGAACTGAGAACGGTAGCAAAGCGCTGCGGACTTCTTCGTCTCGAAGACGGGAGAAATGTCGACGATCAAATCCGCGGGAATGGGGTCATGGGACATGTAATAAAGAACACGCGCCGGACGCCATGGGGCAAGCCCGTCGTCGATGCGAACGAGCCCGGATAAGAAGGCCGCCTTGCGGACAAGGGTGCCCGTCACCCCGTGGTCGGGATGGAGATCCTTCCAATAGGGAGCCAAGACGAGACTCGGACGGTGACGCCGCAGCGCGCTGATGATGGCGCGCTTCGCCGCCTCATTTTCCTCGATCCATCCGTCGGGTTGTCCCAAGAACTCCAGCTCGGAAACACCCAGGGTCTTTGCGGCGGTCCGGGCTTCCTCTTCCCTCATCTCCGGTGTTCCGCGGGTCCCCATCTCACCTCGCGTCAGATGACAGATGACGGTTCGTTCCCCTCGCCCCGCGGCGAGAGCCAAGAGCCCGCCGGCATTCAATTCCACGTCGTCCGGATGGGCCCCGAAAGCCAGGATGGAGGTCTTGCTCATGGTGCGTCGTCTCTCTTCCAAAACCAGATTCCCGGGCCAGACTCGAGCGAGGCTATCCGGTCCAACAATTGACGGCCGAATCCTCTCAGGTCCTTCGGCGCCAGGCAGGCCGGCGACCAGACCCGCTCCTGGGGCCGACCTCTCGGGTACAACTTTTCCCTCAAACGATGCCGGCGCGCCAATTCATCCCTCTTTTCTTTTCGTGCTCGACCTCGAAGAGTCTTCTCGAGGGAATTCACCGATTTCCTCCATTGACGCCGCATGGCCGCAAGGTCTTTCGCCGCCCACGCGAGATCTTTGGGCGTCCCGCGGAGATGTTCCTCCATGGAAGTCAACTGATCCAACAGTTTCGCCCACGGAGCGGGAAGGATGTCCCCGGCCTCCAAACTCGAGCCTCCGGATTGGAGGACTCCCCCCGGATCGAGACCCAGGCGGTCCAGATCCTCTCGGTCCTGCTCATCGATCACCCACAGACGGGGGCGCGGTCGCAGCGTAGGAGGAGCGAGGTTCAAGACCCCGAAAGCGGGAATGAGTTGCGCCATGTAGGCCAGCTCCCCCGGACCGCAGATCTGCTCGCTTCGCGGAAAGATCCATTGCTGAGCCAAAGGACGCGTCCACACGGAGGAACTGATACGTTCCGGGTTCTTCGCAAGAGCTTCAGCCCACTCCCTGGCCGTCCCCTGCAATCGGCGGCGACGCCCGGCGTCGTCCTCCTGGAAAAGGAGACTCCAGTCGGAATCCGGGCGGCCCAATTGGAGCGCGAATCCCGCATCCTCGATCGCGCCGGCTCTCGCCACGAGAACATCTTGCAACGCCCTGCGTTCCGCGATGAGTTGCTGGCGATGAACCTTCAACCGCGCGGCCAACTCCCGGGGCTCGACGATCAACAGCTCGTCCGGATCAAAGATCGACCCGTAGAGACGCCGCGTCCACGATGCGATCGATTCACCGATTCTCGGATGAAGGTCTGCGATGACCGAGCCCGAATTCGAGCCTCGTGTCCATTCGATCAGTTTCTCGACGTGTTCCTCACTCATCTGCACGCGGTCCAGACTGCGGCCGACGGTGTCGATGGGCAGACGATGCAGCGTGTGTGTCCGCCAGTCATCGGCGGGGAGATAGAGGCGGTTCGCCTCATCCAGGTCGTGATCCTCCGAGGCCAACCAAAAGACCGCGACGGCCGCTTCTCCGCGTTCGCGAAGCTCGCGGGCGCGCATCACGGCTGCCGCCGCCTTGTAGAGTCCGTAGAGGGGGCCGGCATAAAGACCGGGTTGCTGCCCGGCAATGATCGCCATCGCGCCGGAATGCACAGCCTCCCAGTGGGGATGATCACCGGAGGCGATGGGCGACGTTTGGCTTGGGGGCTGCGTGGAGTCACGAAGCCAACTCCACGCCTCCTCGTCGCCGCGCATCGCTGCTTGCCCCAAATGACGAGCGTTGGGGGAACTCATTTGTGCGCCACGACGACGAGCCGGGGAGCGTCGGGCGACCAGGCTCTCCCATCGAGCCCTCCGAAAACGGCGTCGACGGTGAGTCCGGCCGATGTCATCATCGAGACGATTTCATCTCGATCGAAGAGCCGCACGGACTCCTTCCAACGATCCTTGGGTACACCGCCTTCGATCAAGGTGACCGTCTTTTCGACGCGGCGACGTCCCGGAGTAATGCGTCGCTCCTCATCAAACTCCCGCCCTCCTACGGTTTTCGAACTCCGAGGTACGAGTCCTTTTTCAACGGCCGGTGCGTTGAGAAAGTCCATGAGAAAGCCTCCCGATGGACGCAAGACTCTCGCCACCTCTTCGATCACCGACGCATTCTCTTGATCCGACTCGAAATACCCGAAGGAAGTGAAGAGATTGACCACGTGCCCGAAGACCTCGTCCTTCAGGGGAAGACGCCGCATATCGGCACGCAGAAATTGGAGTTGGAGATCGTCTTCTGCGATTCGAAGCAGGTCCATGGAAAGATCTACGCCGACCAAACGAAGTCCCGCCGATGCAAGCGCACGCGCGTGGCGTCCGCTGCCGCAGGCCAGATCCAACACGAGGTCGCCTGTTTTCATGGATGTCGTGCGACGAATCCAAGACACTTCCGCAAAAGCGGCCTCCTCGGAGCGGTGGGCATAGACGTCCAGGTAGGCCCGACCGAACGCCTTCTCGTACCAGCGGCTTTCGGACGTCATCGACGCGCCTCGATGGCGTCTTCGAGATCACTGCGAAACGTGATGGCGGCCGCACGAACCCTATCTCTCCAATCCGCGGGAGAGGTCTCGCTCTCACTCGTTCGCCAGGCATGACCGATGGACCGAGAAACGTTGACAAGAATTCGGCTTCCCTCCGCATCTGCGGATTTCGCCGCATCCCTCATCGTCCCACCCTGCGCCCCGACGCCGGGCAAGAGGAACCAATGGTCGGGTAGCAATCTCCTCAGGGCTTCGAGCTCCCCGGGACGCGTCGCCCCGACAACGGCGCCCAGATCCCCTTTCGGGGCCCACGCACCCAAGAGACCAGCCACGTGCTCGTAAAGTGGACGGCCCTCGACGATGCTGTCCTGAAGATCCACGGCACCGGGATTGCTGGTTCGCAGGAGGACGAAGACACCGCAACCCTTGTCTTTTCCCAACTCGTAGAATGGAAGCACCGCGTCTCGTCCCATATAAGGATTCACAGTCACCGCGTCGAAGAGCATATCCCCAGATTCGCCATGAGCGAATGCTGCTTCCGCGTAGGCCCGCGCCGTCGAACCGATATCCCCGCGCTTGACATCACCGATGACCAGAACCCCGCGCCGCCTGGCTTCCATCGTGATGCGTTCCAGGGCCCTGACCCCGCGCCATCCTTCTCGTTCGAAAAACGCACTCTGAGGTTTGACACATGCGGATTGATCGGCGACCAGATCCAGAATCTCGAAGCCGAATCGCTCCAAGGCGAGGGCACGCTCATCGGGGCTGTCGCCGGCCTGCAAATCGTCCGGCATCCACTCGATGCGCGGATCAATCCCTACGCACAGGTGACTCGAGACGGACTGGCATCGGGATCGTAATCTGTCGAAGAAACTCATCGGCTCTACCAAGACAAGAAGTTCCGCATCATTTCCATCCCGGACTCCGTGGCGAAAGAATCCGGATGAAACTGGACACCTTCGATGGGTCGCTCCGTTTCGCGAAGTCCCATCACGAGTCGGCGTGTGTCATGTTTCACCGTGCAAGTGACTTCGAGATCGGTCTTGGGCGGATCACGGGTCAAGACCAGTGAATGGTAACGCATGACGGACAACGGGCTGGAAAGTCCCGCGAAAAGTCCACGACCATCGTGTTCGAGGACAGACGTTTTCCCGTGGGTCGCCGTCGGGGCGCGCGTGAGCGTCCAGCCCACGCTGCTACCGATGGCTTGCAATCCGAGGCAAACCCCTAGAACGGGCACCCTCGGGCGAGCCCATTCCAAGGCGGCTTGCATGCCGGGGTAGTCTTGGGGTCTCCCGGGTCCAGGAGAGAGAAGAATACGACCGGGGCGGCGAGCGGCAAGGGATGTCCGCGAGATGCGATGAGAAGGCAACACTTCGGGCTGATCGCCGAGCTCTCGCAACTGCATCACGAGATTCCAGACGAAGGAATCTCGATTGTCCACCACCAAAGTGGAGCCCGTGATCACGGCATGAGCTCGAGAAAGAGAGAGTCCGAGACGAGTTGACCGGCTCGGGTGAGGGTCCAACGGTCGTCGTGACGTTGCATCCAACCCGCGTCGATCCATCGCGAGAAGAGCGGCTCCTTCTCATCGAGGCAACCGAAACCGAAACGTTGTTCCATGAGGGACTTCTCGATGCCGTCTACGTGGCGAAGCATGACGACGAGGGATTCGATGAAAAGAGCGTCTCGGTGCAGGACGTCCTGCTCATCGCGGGGAGACGCTCCGTCTTCGATGCGTTCGATGTAGCGGTCGGCTGAGCAAACGTTTCGATAACGTACACCTCCCACGCTCCCCCAGGCACCCGCACCGATTCCGTAATACGGCTCGTTTCTCCAATAGACCTCGTTGTGACGGGCATGATGGTCGGAACGAGCAAAGTTGGAAATCTCGTATTGGAGAAGACCACGGGCCGCCGTCAGTTCGCAAGCGGTTTCGAACATGGCGATCTGCACATCCTCTCGCTCTTCCTCCACGCTCCCGCCCAATCGCTGCAGACTGAGGGTGGTCCCATCCTCGAACTGGAGGTTGTAGAGAGCGAGATGAGGGGGATCAAGAGCGAGAAGCGCTTCGAGATCGCGTCTGAAACTCTCCAAGCCCTGATTCGGGAGCCCGTAGATGAGATCGAGATTGAAGGATCGAAAACCCTCCTCGACGATCTTCTCCACGGCGCGGAAGACATCCGCGGGAGAATGAATGCGCTCGAGCGATCGCAGGATGAACGGATCGAGAGATTGAGCTCCGAGGCTGATCCGGGTGACTCCGGCCTGTCGGTAGTCACGGAGTTTTCCGTCGTGAAGAGTCCCGGGGTTCATCTCGAGAGTCCACTCGGCGTCCGCCTTCAAAGGTGCGTGGCTGTGGAGAGCTTCGGCCAAGCGGTTCCACAGGGAGCGGTCGAGCAAGGAAGGCGTCCCGCCACCGATGTAGAGGGTTTCGAGGGGTTGGGTGATTCTCAGCTCACGGAGTTCGCGGATCAAAGCGTCGATGTACGCGGACATCTGCCCGGCGGGGGTATGTTCCCGTCCCACCGAATTGAAGGCACAGTAGGAGCACTTCGATTCACAAAACGGGATGTGGACGTAGAGAGATCGAGGGGCCGCGAGGATATAGGAGGGCGCATCGCGTGGCATGGGGTGTCGGGTCTCTTCTCTCTATTTCTCTATTTAACTCGCAGTCATCTCCTTAACGTGGGCTAGAATTGTGGAGAAACCAAGCGTAGCAGTGATAAACTATGTGATCATAAGTGGTTACATGGCGCCAGCAGGGTAACGAGGACGTGGAAAACTCGTTGGCGGCCTCGGAGAGAACAGGGTTGATGGTGAAGGATGTGTGGAAGGGTGGACCGATCGCCCGGATGCCGTGTGGAGAGAGTTTCATGAAATCCACTGGATCTCCACAGATCTCCCACGACAACGTGACGGCCACAGATCACTACCGCTGGGGAGATTCGCCGCGGGACGCCCAGGGTTTTGCGGGGTGTCCGAAACGAGCGGTCGAGCCGCGGGTCAGGATTCGAGGATGGCCTGAAGCTTTCTGAGGCACCGCAACTCGATGAGGCGAACCCGCTCCCGCGTCATGCCGACGACCTTACCGATGGCTTTGAGGGTCATGGGCTCTTCCCCATGGAAGCCGTAGCGCAACTTCAGGATTGTCCGTTCGTCTTCATCCATGGATTCGAGAATCTCGTGGAGTTGCTCGATCTCGTGGTTGTGAAGGGCTTGGTTTTCGGGAGAAGGGCTTTCTTCGTCTCGCACCAACTCTGATGTGGGGGCTGCCGCGTTGAGAGAGACCACTTGGTCCAAGGCTTGGCTGGTGGCGACGGCACGTCGCATGGATTTGAGTTCCGAGGGTTCGAGGGCCAAGGCTTCGGCGACTTCGTCGAGATCCGGCTGGCGCTCGAGGCTGTGGCAGAGTTCGAGGGACACGGTCTTGACCCGCGACATGAGTTCCAGCATGTATGAGGGAATGCGGATCGTCTTGGATTGATTGGAGAGCGCTCGTCGGATGCTCTGCTTGATCCACCAGGTCGCATAGGTGCTGAATCGGCACCCCTCTTCGGGGTCGAACTTCTCGACCGCCTTGAGGAGTCCGAGATTGCCTTCCTCGACCAGGTCCATGAGGGGGAGTCCCCGTTGAGCGTAGCGCTTGGCGATGGAAACGACCAAGCGCAGGTTGGCTTGGATCATGGCTTCGCGGGCTTCGAAGTCGCCGCGGCGAAGCCGGTGGCCCAAAGCTTCTTCCTCATCGGCCGTCAACAGGGGGATGCCGTTGATCTCGGAGAGATAGGTGTCGAGGGATGCGCGGACAGTGATGGGACCCACCTCCTTGAACGGCCCGAAGTCAAGGAATGGGAGTACCTCGTTCGGGGACGTAATCGAATCGTCGGCGTCGGGGCCGCCGCACCATTTGGCACAAGGTGCGAGCCAAGATCGCGAGGTCGAAACCGGGGCTCCAGCGATCGATGTATTGCAGATCGCAGAAAAGCCGCTTTCTCAAGGACGTATTGCCCACGTAACCTTGGATCTGGGCCCAACCGGTGATCCCGGCTCGGACGGCATATCGCATGTGATACATCGGCAATCCATCGAGAAATACTTGAGCGAAGGCCGGTCGCTCGGGACGTGGGCCGACCAGGCTCAATTCGCCCTTGAGGACGTTCCAGAGCTGGGGGAGTTCGTCGAGCCAAAGGCGGCGGAGAAGGGCGCCAAATGGGGAAATCCGCGGGTCATCCGCCGACGGCCAGACCGGCTGACCGCGCCCCTCGGCGTTGGTGGGCATGCTTCGCAGTTTCCATATCGAAAAAGGTTGACGACGATAGGTCCATCGGACCTGCCTGTAGAAGATCGGAGAGCCCTCGCGGGCCCAGAGGACCAACGCGGCGATCAGGATGACGACCAGGGCCGCGGGGAGGGCCGCGAGGACGATCAGCGTGTCCAACACACGCTTCACCGCTCCACTCAGACCTTCGGCGGGCCCTTCGGGGGTCAGGTGAAAGTCTTCGCCGCCGTTCCCCTGTCCCTCCCAAACCCAGGTTCCACCCTTCTCGAGGAAGCGTCGTCGCGGGCGCAGTACGCGGGCGTGTTGCGGGAGAGGACGGCGGCGGTGGCTGGGGTCCAGGAAAACGACGTCGTCGGAGGGAGGGTTGGAGTCGGTGAGGATCGGGCGAGTGTCGAGACGTCCCGTGGGCCCGGAGGGCTCCCAAAAGCCTAGGACCCGGAAAACCGGCCACGCCATGCGGCGGAGATCACGGGCAAGTCGTCGTGAGTCCGGTCCGGTCCCCACGATGAGAGCCGGCGGGGCCGTCTGGGTGGCGATCCACCTCAGAAGGCTCCGGACCAACGAGGTCGTGGCCATCCACGCGATCCACGGACGCCAGGGGGATGAACCGGCCCACCCCAGGCCGACGCAGGCCGCTCCCGTCGAAAAGACAAGGGCCAGGAAACGAACGCCGGGCGCCCGGGGCCGATCGGGGCCGTAGAGGCCGAGCAGGACGGCAACGGCGGTGAAGAGCGCCATCAACAGCCAGACCCGTGGGATTCCGAAGGCCGTAAGAACGGCCCACGCGGAGATCAGGTCGAGAGTGAGTTCCACCCCGCTCCGAGCCATTGTCGAGGGAAATTTCATGAATATCAGGGGAATCCTGGCTCACCGCGGGGACGCTATCGTGCCCTGCGGTCGGGAACAAGCGTAGGGTCGATGCAAGTCCATGCGTCCTCACGGATTGAAAGAATTCGCCCCGCCGTTAGGCTGAAGGACCGTGATCAGCGACGAAGAGACAGGGAAACTGCCCCCCGAGGCGGAGGAATCGGACACAGTCTGCTCCGAGGAGGAATTCCAGGGGATTCTGTCGGAACAGATGACGGGTCTCGTCCATCTTGCGAACCTGGTCGACCGCCATCCCGGGGCCAGGCTCAGTCGCCGATTCCATGCGACCCTCCACGAAGAGGCCGCCGATACCGCCGAACTCCTCGAGGACTACGATGCCCACTACAACCGAACGTTTGCGGTCCTTTTGGAGTTGGTCACCGGTCTGAAACTCCTGAGCGCTGCCGGCCATGTTCTGAAAACCCTCCAAATCCGCTCTGCCCGGGGTTGGGTCCCCGGTCACGGGGATTTGGCTGCCGCCGCGGAACAGGAGGTTCGAAAGATCCTCGAGGATGTCGATGTCGCCGAGCGCCGACTGCTTCAGGCTGTAAGGGAAGAGTCGATTCGGATCTGCGGGGGCTCCTTGGCAACCAGTGAGCCGGCCCGTTCCTTCATTCTCCAGGATAGTCTGCATCGCAAAAAGCTGCCCCATACCGCCACGGGCGAGGAGGCCGGTGATGTCGAGGGCCAAGTCGCATCGATGGCCAGCCAGCTCGTCTCGGCCCTGAAGACCTTCGAGGAGAGATTCCGCGGCCGACGGGTCGAAGGAGCTCGGGAGCGCTGGGAAATCTACGAGAGGGTGTGCCAAGAACAGCAGGCCAGGTTTCTGGGCGCGAAACTCGAGAACATCCAGAGCCTTTATGACACCTTCGTTCGCAACAGTTCCGTGGAAAACAAGGATCCGCGTGTTGCCGATTTTCGACATGCGGTGGGCATGACGGTCCTCTTCAGCCGCCTCGTGACCCTGTTCATCCAGCTGCTCGACCATTTCTCAGAGGACGGTCGCAACGACCCGGGCATCAAGAAGGTGCGTTCCATCGTTCAACCGGACCGCGTCTTGGATTGGCTCATCAACGTGGCCTTGTTCTACACCCATGCGATTCTTCAGGGCACCCGTCCGCTCGCTCAGGAATTGATAAGAGACTACACGACGTCGGAAACCGTCGAGCTGGAGCTCCCGGAAGGTTGCGTGCTGCACGCCCGCCCGGCATCCATGATCGCCAAGATCGTGGCCCACCACGGGACGCCCGTGGATATGACGATGGGTTCGGACACCTGCTATGCGGGGTCGTTGATGAAGGTGATTCTCTTGGCGGGAAGCCATCTTGACGACCGGAAAGTCTTGTTTCGGGGTGATCGCCAGCCCATTCAACACATTCAGCTTCTCTTCCAGCATCGGCTCGGCGAAGATGGCCTGGAGGGGCTTCCTGAAGAGCTCTCCTATCTGAGACAGGCCTGATCTTCCTGTCCCTGGAACACCCGCTGGCTTCCCTGATTCTCTTGGGCTGCGGGCCCCCCTTGTTAGCCTCACTCGGACAGGCACGAAGGGCAGCGGACGCATCGGAAACTATGTGGATCGGAGTACTCGCGGACACGTCCGGTGGGATTCACCCCGGAGTTCAGGACCTCTTCGACGGGATGGATTTCATCGTCCATTGCGGCCGAATCGGGTCCCCTCAGGTCTTGAATGATCTCTCCAACATCTCGCCGATTTCAGGGGTCCTCGGCGTGGGGGACGCCCCGGAAGATTTCCCCTTCGAGGCTGTTTTCGCCAAGGAAATGGGAGGCATCCTCGTCATGGCGGTCCATGACGTAGGCGACCCGAACGCGCCTCACCCCATCATTCAGGAGTTGGTGGAGGACAGGGAGCCGAAGGTCGTCCTCTTCGGCCACCCGGCGGAAGCTTTCTCCGCAACGGTCGATGACCGTCTTTGGTTTGGCCCCGGTTCCGCGTCGGTGACTCACCCCTCCCCCAGTGTGGGAATCGTGGAGATCGACGGAGCATCCTTGCGCTCGGAAATCATCTTGCTTCAAGACGCGTGAGTCCGGCGTCTGACCGAACCTGTTCGGCGTTCTACCGTCCGAAGCGGAGCCGGTCAGCGAGAATCTGGGGAAGGCCCACCTCGCGAATCTTTTCACAGGTGCGATCGATGTCGTAGCTGACGCGACGAAGCTCGTAACGTCGGGTTGCGGCATCAAAGACGGCGCAGGCGGCTTTTGGATTCTCGTCGCGCGGTTGGCCGATGCTCCCGACGTTGATGAGAGCCCGCCCCACCCCTTCCAAATCGAGCAGGGCATCGACGGAGAGTTCCATCTGATCTCGCATGAGAAAAGCCAAGGGGACGTGGGAGTGTCCCAGGAAGCAGGTGGGTGTCGTCATCGCGTTGATGGAGCGTGCGGCATCATAGTAGGTTTGGATGTAGTCGAACCGTTCCGGGTTTTCGAGGGTGGCGTGGGCGACCTCCAGGTCCTCTCCCAGTTTGGCCGTGAGGGGGAGGTTTTCGAGCCATGACATCTGTTCGGAGGTCAGGGTCTGAGCTGTCCATTGGACGGCGGCCTTGGCGTAAGCATTGAAAAAGGTGCAGTCGAGGCGACCCACCACCGCCCAGTCGTGGTTGCCGGCCACGACCGTGGCCCCCAGCTCCCGGATCCGGTCCAAGCAGGGCCCGGGATCGGCACCGTAACCGACGATATCACCCACGCTGACGTAGTGGTCCACGTTCTCACCTTCGAGAAGTTGGAGGACCGCATCCAGAGCTTCCATGTTCCCGTGGATGTCGCCGAGAATGCCGTAGCGCAAGAAATATCTCCGATGCGACATGGCAAGGGGGCCTCCTTGCCTGTCCGCGCACCAAAGGCAATCTTACGCTTTCGAATTGCGCTGATCAAGACCCCGTACCCCCAGGCGCATATGCGCTAACCCTCGGGCCGCCAAGAGGTTGCAAGAGATGATGAAAAGTGCGGCGGCCCCCGTTTCGAGGAGTGTATCCTGGGTACCCTGGGTGGCTCCGATGGGGGCGCTCTCCAGCCAGGAAGGGCCGGGGAAAAGGCCAACGAAGAAGGCCGCCGCCTCTCCCCCACCCCCGAAGACCATGGGCAAGAGAAGGGTCAGAACGAGGAAGGCACCCAGGGCCTGGCGCATCTGAAGCCAGGAGCCGAGGGCCCGAGCCAGAGCGAGGCAACCCCATCCATAGATCCAAGTCGAGACCAGCGCCGCACCCCAAGAGACCGGAGGGGCGTGACCCTCGGTGAAAAAGAGGATCCCGAGTTGAGCGACGGTGCAGAGCAGGAAAAAGAGGGCCAGGGCGGCGGCCTGCCCGAGGAAGAGGCTTTGGCTCGCGAGGTGGGGCCCCCAAGGGGGTGGTCCCCAGCGTGCGGCACCGAAGCAGAACCGGGACGGAGCCAGGGATGGGATGGCTGAGATGGCGGCAAAGAGAAGGCCCAGGAAGCGTTGGAGGGCGATGAGATCGGAGGCGTGGCGGGTCACTGGGTCACCAAACCGCACAGGGAGAAGTCCGACGGCTCCACTTGTCACCGTGACCCCACCCAGGAGGACCCATGGGCCCACCTGTCGCAAGCTTTCTTTGGCGCTGGACTTGACGAGGGTCCCCCACATAGTGCAAAAGTCTATGGGGGCAGGCGGTGTTTCACCAGGAAACCCGATGTTCCACGTGGAACAAAGGAACGTCGATCCATGTCTCGAGTCGTTGCAGTGGCGGGTGGAACCCTGGGTCTGGGGACGACAACCACGGTGCTGCATGTTGCCGAGGCCCTCCGCATCTCCGGACAAAGTACCCTGATTCTGGACTTGGACCCCCAGGGGGACGCGGCTCAAGTCTTGGGGATCCCCCGGAGTCGGTCCGGGATTCTCGAACGCCTTCTGAAAGGGGAAGAGGCTCCCGAGCGAGTCGGCCTCCTCGTGCGCTCGGTCCAGCCTGGACTGGATTTGATACCGGGTGATGTGACCTTGGACGAAGCACGCCTCGAGCGCCCAAGGGGCCGGGCTCTCAAGGCCATCATTCAGGACTTGACTCCTACGTATCCATGGATTCTTCTGGATTGTCCTCCATCCATGGGATGGTTGACACGGACCGCCTGCGCGGCGGCGGATTTGATCCTCTGTCCATTTTCCGCTTCACGGGCTCCTTGGGACGTTCCGAAGCTGGGCCCTTTGCAGGACTTGGCGGAGATCGTGGATCTTTGGCTTCTCCCGACCCGGTCTCGGGAGACGCAGGATTTGGAGTGGCTTCGGAGCCGTGGAGCGACGAAAGGCGTCACGGTCTGTGCCACCATCATTCCTGAGGACCCCGACGTGACGGCCGCACGGTCCCGCGGACAGACAGTTTTTTCGGAAGCGATTGAGGGGAGGGCTGCTCGGGCCTACGCTCAACTCGTCAAGGAGATCACCCGGCATGACAGACAGAAAACTCGGTAAGGGGTTGGATTTCTTGATTCGACGCTCGACGCCCACGCCCTCGGCGGCTCCCGCGCAGACACCGCCCTTGGGAGTGCAGGCCATCCCTGTGGACGCGATCCGTCCGAATCCCTACCAACCTCGGCGCACGTTCGATATCCAAGAACTCAATGACCTCATCGAGAGTGTGAGGCTGCACGGTGTCCTCCAGCCCATCGCCGTGCGCAAGACCGCCGACGGCTATGAGTTGATCGCCGGCGAGCGTCGGTGGCGCGCCTGCCAGGAACTGGGGCTCCCGGAGATCCCGGCTCAGGTGAGGGCGACCGAGGACCAGCAGATGCTGGAGCTGGCGCTCATCGAGAATATTCTGCGGGCCGACCTGGATCCGATCGAAAGGGCCAAGGCGTACCGTCGCCTCATGGACGACTTCGCCTTGACCCAGGAAGAGGCGGCCAAGCGACTCAGCCAAAAACGTTCCACTGTGGCCAACTACTTGCGGCTGCTCGAGTTGCCGAAGGATGTGCGGGAGGCACTGAGAACGGGGCGGCTCACCATGGGGCATGCGCGTGCCTTGGCTGGTCTGGACGAACCCGTCCGCCAACGCCGTTGGGCGCGAGAGGTGACGGAAAGAGGGCTCTCCGTCCGCGATCTCGAGCGCGAGCTCCAGGCGGAACGGGTTCGCGGCGGCCGTGCGATTCCAACCTCCGGTGTCGGCTCCGGGTCGCGGAATCCCCAGGAAGTGGAGATCGAGGAGCGGCTTCGGGAGGCCCTCGGCGTCGAGGTGCGAGTGAGCCTCCTCAAGAAGGGAGGGAAGGTGAGCCTCCGTATCAGCGACCCCCGAGGCCTTCAGCACGTCCTGGACGTCGTGGAAGCCGGAGCGGAGCAGGTGCGGTCCCGCTATGCGGAGGAAGGATCTGCAGAGGCGTGAGGAGGGTGAGAGGGGAGGGGGTGGACCCCTCTCATCCTCGACTCTTCACCCATCCTTCTTGGGTGCCGGCTGGTCGCCGTCGCCCGCGGAATCCTCTTTCTTGGCGTCCCCTTCGTCTTTCGGAGCGTTCTCGGCGGGCTTGATGGCCTCCATGAACTTCTCCTCCGCGGGTGTCGCTTCGGGCACTTCGGGGATCTTGACGTGAGGCTTCCAGGAGTCGTCGCCGGGGTAGGCGATTTTGCCCTCCACGACCACGGACTTGACCCCGAGACGAACCCGGGGGAGGAAGGTGTTGGTCAGCCCGACCTCGTCGTGAACCTCGGTGTCGAGCCAGGGAAGGAGGAGGTCGAGGCCTTCGGTGACTTGACCGAATACGGTCTCGGAGAATGCTGGGTTGTCCGGATCCTTCGTGAGGACGCCGAAATGGAAGGGGTGGGATGCCGCCCCCTTGCGCACCATGTAGAGGCGTCCCTTCTTGGGCTTGAGCAGAGGGTTCAGCTCGGCGGGGATCGCATAGCCGGAGTCCGCCTTGTCCCAGATGAAGGGACGGTCGGGGGCCAACCGGGTGAACGGGTCGCCCATGAGCAGAGCGCCACGGGCCTTGTCGACCCCGTGGACGGCCGTGCCGTCGTAGACGCCGCCTTGAATATTGGCGACGAAGTTCGCCACGGTCTTCGGGGCGACGCGACTGTAGAGGTCAAAAACGACTTGACCGCCATTCTCCAGTGTCAGGGTGACCTTCAGGCCCGGGTCCGGCTCCAGGGCCGGGGGACCCTTGTGGGTCTCCAAGAACTTCAATTCCGCTTTGGCGGCATCCTGCCAAAGTTCCATGATGTTCTTGTCGGGCTTGTCGGGGTCGGGGTGGAGGCCGAGGACGATGTGATCCTTGAAGGCGGGCAACATGTCCGCGAGAATCGCCAACTGGCTCTGTAAGTGTGACTTACGGCCCGCGGTCTCGATCGTATTGATGCCCGCGAACCAGTGGAGCTGCTGGAGAGCATTCTTGAAGAGCCACTCGTCGTCCGTCCCTTCGAAGCGGGAGGTGTTGTCGTTGAGCTCTTCAATGGCCGACTCCACGTCGTCGACGTACTTCTTGGCATTTTCTTGATCAGACAGGGCGCCCCAGAGACGAGATCTCTGGCTGTTCTGCATGGATGAGACCAAGTAGTGGTAGCGGCTCAGGGAGATCTGAGGAAACCGGTGGTGAGGGAGATACCCTTCGAAGCCGGGCGGAGCTTGGTCGGGAAGAAGCGCCAAGGCGTGAGCCAGGATCTGGGCGTTGGCGTCCTCCTTGGAGTGGGAACTTTTCTGAAAAAACAGCCATCCCGCGACGAGGACGCAAACAATGCCTCCTCCCCAAAGGAGCTTTTTGAGGAAGTTGGAGCCCGCCTCCGCATCCTCCGAGGTCTCCATGAGGCGTTCCCACCACGAGGCTTTGGTGGTCTTTGACTTTTCAGGGCTCTTCGTGGTCATGAGGTCTCGAGCCTTCCACGCTGATGGTGAGCAAGAGGCCTCCTCGGGGGCGGTGACGCTCCTTGAGAAGCCGAATCTTGCATGTCTGCCCGGGTTTCTCGAAGATCAGCGGTGTATCCGCTCCGTCCCCCCCGGAGGCCAGGGACCAGTTGTAAGGATCCTTCGGCATCTTCTCCAGATAAAGCGCAACGACTTCCTCGCGGGGTTTGCGTCCCCAATAGACGAATCGCCCCACACGGGATTCTCCGTCTTCGTAGCCGAAGCTTTCGTTGCGCTGGTTCCGGAAAAAGAAACCGGGAGGGACCGGAATATCATCGAACTGAACCCGGGACAACACCAAGGACGTGTTCGCCAGCGACGGATCGGACGTGGCGCCCAGGTCCGTGAGGGGGCGACTCACCGGGTTTTCCGTCTCCTCGATCTCCCGGCAGGCCGGAGCGACGAGGAGGGGAAAGAGAACGATGGCGACCCGAAACACCCTGGCTGAGAGCGAAGAACCCATGATGATGACCTCGATTCGGACTGCGGAGCAGGCGCAGTATAGGCCGTGAGAGGGACCCCCAACCCGGTCCGACGGGAGAAGAATACAGGCTCTCCTCCGTCTTTTCATGACGCTCCGGGGGATCACTCCGTATAATCCTTGCCGGATCCGGGCCCGCCAGCCGGATTCTTGGAGACGATTTCATGGGGACATTGGTCACGACGGTACTCGACGAGCCCACCTTGGTTCTGAACCGATCCTGGCTGCCGATCAACACGATCACCGTTCGGCAGGCGCTGGTGATGGTCGTGAAGGGTTCGGCGTCCGTGATCGAGCCGGAGACCTATCAGCTCCACGATTTCGAATCGTGGCGATCCCATGCTCCCACCAACGGCGACGCACGGGTCCACGGTGTCGGGTACGCCATCCGTCTGCCCGAAATCGTGGTGCTCGCCCGCTACGACCGATCGCCTCGTCAGCAGGTTCCGTTCACTCGGAAGAATCTCTACCGACGTGACGAGCACCGCTGTCAGTACTGCGGCACGCGAAAACCCTTGAACGAGTTGTCCATCGACCACGTCGTTCCCCGCAGCCGCGGCGGCGGCAGCAGTTGGGAAAACTGCGTCCTGGCCTGTCTCCCCTGTAACGTCCGCAAGGGAGATCGCCGACCGAGTGATGTGGGCATGAGACTGTTGAGAGCGCCGCGTCGGCCCAATTGGTCGCCGTGTCTCGGTATCCATGAAGGGAAACGGAAACCGAGTTGGCGCAAGTTCGTCAACGAGCGACTCTGGACGACCGACTACTGAAGACGTCCCGGGATGGAGAGGCCGGTCACTGCACCGGCAGCCCCAATTCCTTCCAGAATCGAGGCACGGCCTGGTCGACATCCTGGACAAGTCGCGCCATCACGCGCGCGAGGGCTGTCAGCAGCACCCGTGAGCCCGTGGCTTCGATGCCCGAAACGGTTGCGGCCGTGGCCTCTTCCGTGTCCTGGTAGTGGACGTCGAGGAACGGTCGGCCATCCTGGTCCGTCATGCGCAGTTTCAAGTCGATTCGACCCTCGACCGCGACGCTGGGAATGACGGGAATGAGACCGATCAAATCTCGGTCCGCGTGGGCCGTGAAGTGGACGATGACGAGATCGATCAGGTACTTGGCCGAGCCGTCGTCCTCGGCGATGGTCATCACGCCTCCGGCAAGGAGTTCTCGTTCGATCAATCGTTTCAACGTGAGAGGCACTGGGTGGGTGAAGAGGCTCTCCGCGTACCAGGAATCGTTGAGGTAGTTTTCCTTCCCCAACTCGAAGGAGCCCCGGCGATCCGTGACGGAGCGGACGGCGACCGAGCCCCAGGGCTCATGAGCGGCCCGGTAGTCGGGGGGGGAGTAGGCGGAGTCCTCCCGTGGGTCTTCCGAGGGATCAAAGGGGGTCGAGCCGCACCCGCATCCAAGGACGACGAGAAAGGTGAAAAGCCAGGCGCGGCAGCTCATCCCTCGCGGTGGAAGCGATCCTTGCGGCCGATGAGGCCCACCTGAGGCATGAGAACCTCGTTGGGGTGCTCCGCGGAGGCTCGCCCCAGCACGAGTGGTTCTTCTCCCAAAGACCGGAGGACCTCGAGCGTTCGATCCCGGTCTTTGTCGCCCACCACGAGGCAAAACCCGATGCCCATGTTGAACACCGAGTGCATCTCCTCGGGAGGTACGGCTCCCATGTCTTGGATGCGTTGGAAGATCGGCGGGGGAGAAGGGAGTCCATCGAGGACGAAGCCGACGTCCGCCTGAACACGATTGAGGTTGCAGTAGCCATCCCCCGTGATGTGGAGGAGTGCATGAGGTCGGAGGCCGGCGCGCTCGAGAGCCCGGACGTGGGGGACGTAGATCCTCGTGGGTTCGAGGAGTTCCTCGCCGAGGGAGCGGCCGAGGTCGGGCAACTCCGTATCCAGGGACAGGCCGCCATCTTCCAAAAGCACCCGGCGAGCCAGGGTATAGCCGTTCGAGTGGAGCCCGCTCGACCGTAGACCGATCACGTGATCGCCGGGCTGGACGTCCATGCCCAGATTGACCTCGTCGATGGGCACCCATCCCACGGCGGTTCCCACGAGATCGAACCCTTCCGTCGGGCCTTCGCCTCGGAGGAGTTCTTTCACTTGGGCGATCTCGCCTCCGGGAATCGTGATGCCCGACTGGCGGGCACCCTCGCGGAGCCCTCGTCCGAGCGCTTCGAAGACCTCCTCGTCCACGCGCCCCACGGCAATGTAGTCCACGAGCGCGAAGGGATCGGCTCCTACGCAGATGAGATCGTTCACATTCATCGCGATCATGTCGATCGGAATCGTGTCGTAGCGTCCGGTCTTCTCGGCGATGAGGATCTTCGTGCCCACCCCGTCCGTGGCGATGGCGAGCCCGCCGCCCTGAGGCATCTGCAGGACGTTGGCGTAGTAGCCGAATCCCGTCGCCGGGCGACCGAAGGTGTGATCGTCCCGGAACGAGAGGGTGTCCCGAATCGATCGAGAGAGAGCTTCCAATCCGGAACGGGCCTTGCGCGTGTCGACGCCCGCCGCGTCATATTGAAATCCGTCCGACGTCATGGCCGATTCCTCCTGGGTCATCCCCAACGTAGGGCTGGGGCGGAGCCCAGGCAAGGGTCGCAACGAGACGGAAGGTCCTCCGCCGCGTCGGTTTTTCGCCCTGCCCACGTTGGCTATCCTTGGCCTCGCCCCTACACCTGGAGGAAATGGACCATGGAGTTCGAAACCCGCGCCATCCACGTCGGACAGGAGCCCGAGACCCAAACGGGGGCCGTCGTCGTGCCGATTTTTCAGACGAGCACCTATGCCCAGCCCGATGTGGGAGTCCACAAGGGGCACGAATACTCCCGGACGAGCAACCCCACGCGTGACGCGCTTCAGACCTGCATAGCGTCCTTGGAGAGCGGGCGCCGCGGTTTCGCCTTCTCCTCCGGCATGGGGGCGATCGGTTCGCTGATGACTCTCTTCGAGGCGGGGGACCGGATTCTCTGCTCGGACGATGTCTACGGGGGAACGTTTCGCCTCTTCGACAAGATCTTCAAGAATCTGGGGTTGCTCTTCGACTACGTGGACATGACGGATCTGGACGCCGTCGCCGCCAAGCTCGAGGCCGGCCCTCGCCTGGTCTGGGTGGAGTCCCCGACGAATCCCATGCTCAAGATCTGCGACATCTCTGGGATCGCGCGGCTTTGCCACGATCGAGGCGCCCTGTTGGGGGTGGACAACACCTTCATGAGCCCCTTCTTCCAAAGACCCCTGGAGCTGGGAGCCGACATCGTCATGCATAGCGCCACGAAGTACCTGGGTGGCCATTCCGACGTGGTCGGAGGCATTCTCGTCGTCGCCGACGAAGATCTGGGGGAGAGGATCGCCTTCGCCCAAAACTCCTTCGGCGCCGTCCCAGGTCCGATGGATAGCTGGCTGCTCCTTCGGGGCATGAAAACGCTGGCTTTGCGCATGGAGCGCCACCAGAGCAATGCCATGGCCGTGGCGCGCCACCTCGTCGACCATCCTCGGGTGCGCGAGGTCATCTACCCGGGCCTGGAAAGCCACCCCGGGCACGCCATGCAGCGAGAGCAGGGGCACGGGTTCGGCGGAATGATCTCACTCCGTCTCGATGCGGACCTCGAAAGCACGAAGACGTTCTGTCGTGCGACGCGGCTCTTTTTTCTTGCGGAGAGCCTGGGAGGCGTGGAGTCGCTCCTCGAACACCCGGCCATCATGACTCATGCATCGGTTCCCCCGGAAACCCGCCAAGCGTTGGGGATTACGGACGACTTCGTGAGGCTCTCGGTGGGGATCGAGAATCAGGAGGATCTCCTGGCCGACCTGGATCAGGCCCTGGACCAAATGGCTGCCTCTTGACAAAACCCCCCATCCATGGCCTAGAATGACAATCTTACGATCCCTTCTGGAGTCGATCCGTGAATCAGTTTCTAGAGAGTCGCGAACTCGTCCGTCGCTTGAAGCAGGGCGCCCCGATCGAAGTCGATGGCGAGGTCGTCCGCTTGCCCCGCTTCGCCGAAATCCAAGAAATGGACCCCGAGGAATTGGGCGGCAAGGGAGATCAGGATGTCATCATCGCCAAGGCGAGAACGGCGACCTGGTGCCTCTGGCCCCTCGACCGTCGTTCGAGGTTCAGCAAGAAGGACGGGGAGTGTTTCTTGTCGATGCTGGAGGCCGTTCAGGAGAACATTCCCCAAAAGCCGGTGATGGGATGGGTCTTCACCACCGGTCCGGTCGCCGACGACAGCCGCAAGGCCCTCGAGGACAAGGGTCACCGCATCCATCGCATTCCTGTTTGACGTTTTGCCCCTCCGGGCCTCCCGGGCTTCCCACCACGGCCGCGCCGATCCATAATCAGCCATGCGTGTCGCACTCGTAGGCCGTCATGCCACGGATATTCGCGATGCCGTGGAGCGTCACGGTTTCGAAATCGTCCTGCCGGATGAGAATCCCGACGTCATCATCGCTTACGGCGGCGATGGAACCTTCATCGGGGCCGAGGCGGAATGGCCCGGTGTTCCCAAGCTCGGCCTGAGGAGTTCTCGATCTTGCGTGAAATGCGGTCAGCATGAGGACGAGGATGTCCTCGGCCGGCTGGCCCGAGGCGATGTGAGTCGAACCGAACTCATGAAACTCCGCGCGGAGATGGGCTCTCGCGCCTTCCTCGGCTTGAACGACGTCATCCTCAGGAACAGTGATCTTCGCAGTGCCGTTCGATTCTCCGTCTTGGTGAACGGCGAGCGTGCGACGGACGAGATCATCGGTGACGGATTGGTCGTCGCCACGCCTTTCGGCAGCTCCGCCTACTTTCGATCCATCGCCAACACGACGTTTCGCTGCGGGATCGGCATCGCGTTCAACAACTGCACCGAATTCCTCCACCACCTCGTCCTCCGAGAGGACGACGAGGTGGTGGTGGAGATCTCGCGAGGTCCCGCGGACGTCACGGCAGACAACGACCCTTCCGTTGCAAGGGCCGAGGGAGGCGACAACCTGTGCATCCGCAGGTCGGGCGAGCGCGCGACGGTTCTCGCGCTGGACACCCTCCGTTGCCCCTTCTGTCGGTACAAGCACGCCCCCAGGCGCCGCTTCTGAACGAACATCACTGCGGGCGGACGGCGCATCGTGCCGTCTGTGGTGTCAGCCTGTTCGAGGAGGGTCGCCGTGCAGCACTGGGTCCCCTTGTTGTCCTGGGGTCAATCCCCTATGCTGCGTCGCATCGCGCCGGTCCCAAACCCCCAATCAAATAGACACTAAGGAGGCATCATTCATGGGCATGATGAAGGAATTCAAGGACTTTGCCGTCAAAGGCAACGTTGTGGACATGGCGGTCGGCATCATCGTGGGCGCCGCGTTCGGGAAGATCGTCTCTTCATTCGTGGGAGATGTCATCATGCCTCCGATCGGTGTCCTTCTGGGCGGTGTCGACTTCACCAGCCTCGCCGTGACCATCAAGGAGGCGTCCGGAAAGGACCCCGCTGTAGCGATCCACTACGGCAAGTTCATCCAGACCGTCGTCGATTTCATCATCGTGGCCTTTGCAATCTTCCTCGCCGTCAAAGGGATCAACTCTCTGAAGCGCAAGGAAGAAGAGAAGCCCGCGGCACCTCCGAAGCCGACGAACGAAGAAGTCTTGCTCTCGGAAATCCGCGACCTGCTGGCCAAGCAGAACAAGAAGTAGCCATGGCTCGTGTCGGGCGACTTGCGGCACCGGGGGATACCGCGAGTCGAGCCCGATCCCGACATCTCGATCCGGACCGCGTGCAACGAGCCCCATTCGTCAGCGGAGTTTGAGAGTCGCGATGGAGAGGATGGCGGTGAGGAGGGAGACGATCCAGAAGCGGAGAACCACCTTGGTCTCGGCCACCCCCTGGTGTTGAAAGGAGTGGTGGGCCGGGGCGCGGAAGAAGAATCGGCGGCCGAGATGCCGAATGCCCACCGAGTCCTGCCAGAAGACGCTGAAGGCTTCGTAGACGAAAATGGCACCGGCGAGCAGGAAGAGCATCTCCTGCTTCGTGAGAACGGCCACGACACCCAGGGTGCCGCCCAGGGCTTGAGATCCCGTGTCCCCCATGATCATCTGGGCTGGATATCCGTTGAACCACAGGAAACCGATGCAGGCACCGGCCACCGCGGAACAATAGATCGCCACCTCCTGGATGCCCGGTAGAGGTACGAAGCCAAAGGTCTTCGCCATGGCGCTGTTCCAGGCCATATAGGCGAAGAACCCGAAAACAGCCGCCACGAAGGCGGATGGCAGCACCGCCAATCCGTCCAGCCCGTCCGCGAAGTTGATGGCGTTGGCGATGGAGACGATGACGAAAACCACGAACAAAGGGTAGACCCACCCCAGGTTCCATTGGGCCGGCATGATGGCCGGGGCCGGCAGGAAGACCACGTGCCGCCACGCCTCGGGGAACGGGGAGGTTCCGTCCAGAGAGAGAATCAAGGCGAGAAAACAGGCGAAGGCCACCTGAAGGAGCATTTTCAATGACCGGGAGAGGCCGCCACCGGCCCGATCCCGCACCTTCAGCAGGTCATCGACGGCTCCCACCGCGCCGAACCACAGCGTAGCGAGGATCAGCAACGGGACGCTTCGCTGTCCCAGGTCGTTCATCAGCAGCGACGCCGCCACGATGGCCGCCACGACGAACAGGCCGCCCATGGTGGGCGTGCCCGTCTTGTTCTTGCCATAGAACGCGTCGAAATCTCGGACGCGGTCGCGCACCTTCTTCCGATAGAGCCAAGCCGCGCCCCGTCTCCCCGCCAGGAAGACCACCATGAACGCGATGACGAAGGCGCCCACTCCCCTGAGCAGCACGGCCTGAGGGGTGGGCCCCATCCCGAGAAGGGGTGTCGACCATTCGCTCCAGCGATGAAGAATCCACGGGGCCATGGGGCGCAGTGTAAACCGACCCCGGGTCACTCCACGCCGCGCCGCCGTCGCATGCCCGTCAGCGTGATGGCGCGCCGGGGATCTTCGCCGATTTCAACTCGAAACCGGCGTCGGCTACCGCTTCGCGAAGACTCTGAAACGTCGGAAGGCGGTCGCGCTCAACCGTGAAGTGTCCGCGGCCCAAGTTGAGGTCGAAGGTGTAATGGCTGGCGCCGAACCGGCGCTCCAGGGCCCTCTTGAGGGCCCCCCCTCATATCGGTCACGTGACGCCGGCCACGGTCATTTCGACGACGGGCATGTCCGCGTTCGCGGACGGGACGGCTTCCGAGGTGGTCGGCGACGTGTTGCCGTCATGAGTGGTTCCGCAGGCGAAAAGCCCCGCGGCGACGAGGGGCAAGAGTGTCCAAAGTGCGTGTCTCATGAGAGTTGCCTTTCTCGGGGTGAGGACGAGCGAACAGGAAACCTCTTCGTTCAGAATCTCCATCTCAATCCCGCCGTTGCTCGGAAGTCGACGCCCAGTTGCGGTCCGTTCAGGTCCCGATAGACAGGTATCTGCACTCCCACTTCGAAGAGCAGATCCTCACTCACGATCACCTGGACGCCCGGCGAGACGAAGAGCTGCAATCCGCCGGTGGCCTTCAGATCATGCCCATCCTGTTCATCGTTCCATCCGTATTCGCCGTTGAATTCCAGGAGCAGATTGACCGTGGTCTGGTCGTAGGATTCGTATCGGGCCGGGTGGATCCGGTATTGAGCGCCCACGTCGAACCTCAGGCGATTTCCGAAACGATAGTCTTCGGCTTCCGTGTTGAGTTGGAAGACCGTGTCCGCGTTGATGAGCCACCGTCCACCGTCCCAGAGTCGCGTGAAGGCCGCCCCGAGGATCCCGTCGACGGAACCGGAACCCGGTTGCAAAGGTCGTGGCAGCCTCATCCCGACATCGCGTTCATGAAAGCGCCCCGTCGGCAGCTTGATGCCGCCCAGCAACGACACCTCGGTCGTTCCTCCCAGCTCGAGCGCCTTGAAGAAGCGCCACTTGGCAATGAGAGGGATGTCGCCGAATCCATCCGAGTTCAATGATGTGCGTTGGCCCGCGATGCGGGTCTTCAAGCTCTTCACGAGGTAGGGGACGGTGAGCGAGAGCGTCAAGTCCTCGTTGAGGCCGATCACACCCTGGACCGTCGAAGCCACGACGGTGAGTTCCCGGTCGAGAGGGTCGCCCCTATCGTCATGGCCATCGAAGAGATTCGAGGCGCGGGTCAACGTCACACGTGGAACGAGCGCTTGCCCATTGAAGTCGACGGTGCGCGCGGAGATGGTGAAAATCGTGTCGTCTTTCGTGAGTGCGATCAGGTTGGAGAGCTCCTCTCGCTTTCGTTCACGGGTCTTCTCGTCGCTCGCGTCGAGCAGCCCTGGCAAAGCGTCCCCCATCGTTCGCGTCGTCGACGCCAGGGGGGGCTCGTTCCCCCCCTGAGGAGGTCTGGAGCTCGTACATCCCGTCAGGAGCACCGGCGCCAGGAGGGCGCACAGGACGAAAAGCAGCCGAGCCACGCGGGCGGGGGATCTCCATTCAGGCGTCATCCATGGCCTCCAGTATGGGACATCGGGTCGTCGGACCGTCCTTCGAGCAGCGACGAATCAGCGACTTCAAGGCCTTGGCGATCGAGCGAAGGGACCGAATCCTCTCCTCGACGTTGGCAAGTTTCTGTTCGGCCTTCTCCCGGACCTGGGAGCAACGGGCCTTCGAGTCGGCGCGCAAGGCGAGCAGATCCCCGATTTCCCTCAACGTGAAACCCAACTCGCGGGCCTTTCTGATGAAGCGCAACCGGACCACGGCATCCTCGGGATACTGGCGATAGTTGGAAGGCGTTCTGGGGGGCGGGGGGAGCAGTCCCAGTCTTTCGTAGTAGCGCAACGTTTCCGGGTTGACTCCGGCGCGGCGCGAGAGTTCCGATCTTGTGAGTCCCGTCATGTCCAGCTCCTCGTCGGCGCATTCTACACTCCGTAGCAGGCTACAGGGTCAAGGGGCCTCCGGTGACGGGCGCGGTCTTTATCAACGACGATGTTGCCCTATGATGAGCGCTCGCCCCCTGAAGTCACGCCTCGACCGGAGCCCACAGACGCCATGAGCCAGGAACCCGAACCGCACCCGGACGCCGCCTCCTCACCCTGGGAGCGGTGTCGACTTATTCAGGAGGGTCTGAAAGTCGCCGCCAAGGCGCACTCCAAGGCCGCCACGGCCGTCGGATCGCTGGCCAAGGCGGCTCTCTGGGAGGACCTGGAAAAAGCGGAGAAGGCTCTCTCGAGAGTCGAGAAGAAGCTCCGGCCGGACGAGTGGCAATCCGTCGGGCAGGAAAAACTGGTTTCCGATCTTCGGGCTTGGTGCTCCGAGCGAAGGCGTCGCGCCAAGCAGGAGTTCTTTGGACGACTCACGGAGAAGGCCCGCCAGGAAGGCGTCGAGGTCATGCTGATTTCACGCGAAGAACCCGTCACCCTTCGCGTGACTCCCTTCGAGGTGCAACTCGATCTCGAAAAAGGCGTGGCCCACTTCCTTTTCGCGAAAGATGAGCTGGCCACCTGCCGTCTGGACGAGAACGAGGTCTTGATCCAGAGGGCGAAGCTGATGGAGGAATTGGAGAAGGGCTTTGACCCGGAAGGCTTCTTCGCCCGATGTCTGGCCGCGTGGCGTGCGGCTCGAGCCGCACGGCGCATCGAAGGGGAACGGGTGGAGATTCTCCAGATCTTGCCCTACCTCGCCATCGAGGCGCAGCCCAAGCGCTTCAAGGAGACGCCTTCGATCAAGAACTACAAGGGTTACAGCCGTGGCCGTTTCGCCTATGAGGTCCATCTGCTTCGGCGCGCTCGAGGTTTCCTCCAAGATGGCGTCCGTTTGAACCTGGGGGTTGCGACCGGAACGACGGCATCAAAAAAGAAACGCGTCATCTACTTCGAGGACGAGCGGGGCAATGGTGAGTACAAGCTGACGGTCTTCTTCACGCGAGACGAAAGAGTCGAGTCATCATGAAATACGAGGAACTTCCCACGCGGGTCGCCAAGAGCGTCATCCACAGGATGGGCGAGACGGGCCAGCCGCCCGAGCGCGGCGCGCTCGCCGTCAATGTGGGCACCGACGGACTCCTCCAGATTCTCGAGCAAGAGTACCTGGAGCCCATGAAGTCCGAGGGCCGCAACTCCTCCTTCAAACTCGTGCAGGCGCCCTTTGGCGGCGGGAAAACCCAGTTCCTCCACAGCCTGCGCGAAATCGCCTGGAAGTTGGGCTTCGCCACTTCGCTCGTGGGAGTTTCGCCCAAGGAATGCCCGTTCGACGATGCTAGGAAGATCTTCCTTCAAGTGGTGCGCAACGTGGAGCTGCCGCCGGGGGACTTCGACGAGGAGCGGCGCCCCGGCCTCGATGAGGTGTTGCGGCGCATCGCCGAAGAGCGTTCCGATCGGTACGGGGCTCAGGCCTTCCTCGCGTGGTTGAGAAAGGAGTTCTTCCAAGAGCGCGTGGAGAGCCGTGCCTTTCAACGCGCCTGTTGGCTTTTCATGGACGCCGTCGTTCAGGGGGACATGGACCAGGAGGAGCTTTTTCGTTCCTATCTCTTCGGCGAGAAGTTGACGGCCTCCGAGCTGGGACCGTACCAGGTGCGGGAACAACTGGAGACGGAGAACGCATCCCGCTACCTGAAGAGCCTTGTGCAGGTGTTGCGCGCCTTGGAGCTTCCCGGCGTCGTCCTGCTTTTCGACGAGTTGGATCGCATCATGAGTCTCACCGTCAAGAAGCGGCGCGCCATCGGCGACAACTTGCGGCAGATGATGGACGAATGCGGACAGGCGGTCCTTCCGGCCCTTCTTTGGGTCTACGCCGTGCCGCCCGAGTTCATGCGCGTGATCGTTCCGGAGTATCCCGCCTTGCAGCAACGATTGAAGGGAGCGGGCGGAATGAGTGCCCAGAGTCCGCTCGCTCCTCTCATCGACCTCGACCGCTTGCCTCTCGCGCCTGAGGAACTCATGGAGCAAATCGGTCAGCGCCTTCTCGCGCTTCACGAGGCAGGATGGGAGCACCGGTTCGATGCCGAGATTCAGTCGGCGAACCTGTCTGCTCTGGCCGCCTACTTCGGACAACTGGCCTTCGAGAGCGGCACGCGGCGTGAATTCGTCAAGGCTGCGGTCCAGCTTCTCGTCGAACAACATCGGGGGGAGGAGAAACTCCTTTCGTCCGCCGAGGTCGAAGCTTTGGCGAAGGGCATCGGCGGAAATGCGCCGCCGCCCATGGACGGGGAGGTGGAGTTCTCCTGATGGCGGCGTTTCCCGTCGGCGCGCGTGTCACTCATGCCGATTTCGGTCCGGGAACGGTCGTCGCCCGTCGATTCCTCGGCAGATTGCGGGTTCGATTCGATGGCGCGCCGGAGTTGCCTCGCACGGTTCGAGGCGATGAGGTGGAAGCGTTCATCGGCGCAACCCTGGAAGCGTCTGGCCCTGCCGAAGAGGGAGCGCTCGTAGCCGGCGCCAAGGGAAAAGACTCGGGCGCGACGCCTGTTCTTCCCAATGCGATCGAACGTGCGGACCTGCGGCAAACCATCGAAGCTCTCCGCATGGGTGTGGTGCCCGCTCATCATGTCGATCGCTACACCGTGGGGCGCACGAGGGAGTGCGCCGCGGTCGAACCCCTTCTTGCGAGCGGAACGGGGTTTCGCCTCGTTTGGGGGGAGTACGGAGTGGGGAAGACCCACTTTCTCGATCTCCTCCAGCAACTCGCGCTCGGCCGCAACTTCGTGACGGCGAGGCTTGCGGTGGATCCCCGCGAAGTCAGCTTGGCCCACCCCAAGCGCCTCTATCAGGCCGTGGTGCGACAGCTTCGCTACCCCGAAGGAGGACGGGGCATCGACCCCCTCATGCATCGACTCGTCGAGAGCGTCGAGCACCGAGACCCGGAGGGCTCCCGATCCAGTCGATTTTTCTCCCCCTATCTCCACGCCTTGGAATGGCACAACGAGAAGGCCCAGACGGATGTGCGTGACTGGCTGGCAGGCGGTGACGTGGAGATGCTTGCGCTCAACGCCCGGATGCGGCGCATCGATTGGCGGGGCGCCCGCCTCCTCACCCTCTCCGACTTCCGCACCCACGGGCGCATGTATGGTCATATGCTGGGTACCCTGGCCAGTTGGGCAAAGGATGCGGGCTATGCGGGATTGATGCTCCTCTTCGACGAAATCGAGAGGATCGATGCCCTGTCGGGGGCCGATCTCCGCAAGGCCGCGGACGTCATGAAGTACCTGGCGGCGATCAGCGAGAGCGAAGACCATTTGGCTTTCGATCCACAACATCTGTACCGCGGCGGACACGCGGTCCATCGGAGCATCCCGCTGCGGTTCGAAGAGGAGCAACCCCTCAGTGTCCTGTTCGCCATCACGCCTTTGCCGGAAGCTCAGGGGGTTCTGGACGGCATCCTTCAGGACCCCTCGTTCGTGATTCCTCTGCAACCCCTGAGCGCCAGGGATCTACACGCCCTGGTGGCTCGGATCGTGGCGCTCTACCGAGATGCCTACGAGGGCTTCGAGCCGTCGGCCGAGTCGTTCGAGAGCTTCATCGTCGAGTTGGACGACCTCATCGACGCCCACGCGTTGAATCCTCGCGCCGTCGTCCGAGAGACCGTGTTCGTCCTCGACCGAATGCGCCTCGTGGGGTGAAACGGAGATTCCCTGCCATCTGCACCACGGTCCGCTCTATGAATTCACGTTCCACGCCACTTTGTCCCCGACGCCTTATTGCAGCCTCTTTTCGATGTCTCGGATCTTTTGTCGGACGTGGGTCGACCGGGCCTTGCGGCGAGAGTTCTTGGGCTTGATTCGAAGCCTGGCATCGAGCGCGGTGGAACGGGTCGCCAGAATCGCGACGCGCTCCGAATCAGCGCGTCATGGTGTATCCTAGTGGATCGAAGGCTCGTGATGTTCGCGATTCTGAAAAAACGCCAAGCGCCCCTTGCTGAAAAGGAGAAGGTGATTCGCCTTGGACTTGGGAGGAGAACGGTCGGACGCGGATGCCTTCTCTACGGCATCCCTATGATTCGTCGTCGTCCGCAATGGAGTCGGGAAGTTGTCCCGGGTGACGCCTCCTCCGGCAGCCGTCGGCGACCGACGGCCGCATGGAAACGGATCGGATCATGACGTCACCCGACTGGCGGGAGATCCTGTCTCATTCCTACGGCGTCTTCTTCACCGGCTTCAGCCGTTTGACGCCCGTGCAGATCCACGGCATGCCACCCATCCTGGCCGGCCGCCCCGTCCTCTTGGCGGCGCCGACGGCGTCCGGGAAGACCGAGGCCTTCGCGGCTCCCGCCGCCGAAATCGTCCTCGGCGCGCCCCATCGCGGGCAGCTCCTCGTTCTGATCGTGAGTCCCACGCGAGCACTTGCCAATGACCTCAAGCGGCGACTGGAAGCGCGGTACGCGGAGTTGCACATCTCCTTCGGCCGGCGAACGGGAGAACACAAGGAGACCGTGAACGGTCGACTGCCGGAGGTCGTCGTCACGACGCCGGAGTCCCTCGACTCCTTGTTGGCGCGCCGACCGAATTCACTCCGCACCCTCAGACTCATCGTGTTGGACGAGATTCATGTCCTGGACGGCACGCCTCGGGGCGATCAGCTCCGCATTCTTCTGGAGCGACTGGATGCCGCCGCGGGCCATCCCGTTCAGCGGGTTCTTTCGAGCGCCACGGTGGAAGATCCCCACTCGACCGCGGATCGCTATGCTCCCCGTGCCGAACTCGTGACGCCCGAAGGCCGCCGGAAGATCCTCGCAAAGGCGTTTCATGGGCGGTCCGTCTCCGACGTGGCACGTCATCTGGACGCCTTGGCTGCTCAGGGCTTCCGCAAGGTCCTCGCCTTTTGCAACAGCCGCCGGGACGTCGAGACCTTCGCCGTCAAGTTGAAGGGCGTCACCGCTTTCCGGGAGTCGGTCTCCCCTCACCACGGATCCTTGGCTCGTCGGGAACGAGAGCGCACGGAGCGCCACTTCCAGGACGCCCCCATCGGTGTCCTGTTTTCGACGATGACCTTGGAAATGGGAATCGACATAGGGACCGTCGACTACGTCCTTCTCATGTCGCCGCCGCCCGACGTCTCCAGCCTTTTGCAGCGGATCGGACGCGGCGGGCGGCGAACCGGGGCCAGCCGGGCAGGTTACATTCTCGCCCGCCCGGCGGACGCGATCCTCTTCGAGACTCTTTTCGCGGCCGGTGCGGGTGGGCGACTCCTGGGACGAACCTATGCCTTCCGGCCGGGTGTGCTCGTGCAGCAAGCTTTGGTGTTGGCGGGGTCGAGGGGATGGGTGGACGCGCCCTCCTTTCGGGAAGGCGTGGCTGCCCCGTTCTGGAAAGAGATCGCACCGACGTCGCCGGAGGAAATCCTCGTCGCCATGGCGGAGGCGGAGTACTTGGAGCCGTCCTCTGGAGGACGCTTCGTCCTCGGTGAAGACCGGGAGCGGCGGTACGATCGAGGGTCTCTCCATTCCAATATCGACGACGAGATCACCCAGGACGTGGTCGACCGGATGACCGGCGACGTGATCGGCCACCTCGATACCCAGGAGACCCAGAGTAAGCTGGGGCTTTCCGGGGAAGGAAGGGAGGTGGTGATGCGACGAGCAGGTCGCATCCTCACCGACCGCACGGGCCCCGAAGAAGCCGCGCGCTTTGCGTCCCGCGGCGCACCCACTTGCAGCTTCGCTCAGGGACGCGCCGTCGCGCAGAGGGTGGGCGCGGCGCACCACGACCTCGTACTGGGCGAAGGCTTGGGCAGCGTCTTCTTGTTGCATGGGTTGGGCAGTGTCGGCGGTCTCTGGCTGCATCAGGCCGTGGAGCATCTATACGGTCGAGGGTTCGTGGAGCGCTCCACGCCCTATGTCTTGCGATTGCGCGGCCCCATCGACGCCCTCCCACCGTCGGACGCCGCGGCGTTCGAGCGATTCGTCGCGCAGCACGAGCCGAAGTTGGCGGCCATCGCGGCCATGGGGCCGTACCACGCCGTTTTGCCCGAAGCCCTGCGGCGTCGTGCCGTCGCGCCGGCCGCGGAGTTGCCCGGCCTGATGACGTTCCTCCAGACGGCCCGCCTCGTCCCACTCCGCGACACGCGCATTTCGCTGGATGTCCTCGCCGACCTGGCCTGATGAGCCGGGCGGCTCAGCGGATGAAGAGCTTCTCCACGTAGGCGCGGAACTTGGCCTCCAGCTCCACCCGGTCGACGGAATCGAAGGCGTCCTCGACGATCGTCTTGGCTGGCCGCGTCCCCAGCTGTTCGAAGATCTTGGACAGGATCTGCTTTCCCCCGACCTTGCCATGGTAGAGGAAGTGGACGAGAGCCCAGCTTTCCGCGTAGCTGCGCACCCCTCTTTTGTAGAAGGAATCGCCGCGGCGGGTGAGGATGGACTCGATCGTGGGGACGGCCCTTTCCTTCAAGATGTCGAGGTAGTCGTCCCGGATGACGCCCGCTTTCCACGATCCTCCATCCCCCGCGGTTTCGAAGTAGGCAGCGTGACCCTCGTTGAACCACAGCGGCGCGTTCGAGGCGAAGCGGTCCAGATACTGATGAAAACCTTCGTGACGAATCGTTCGGAACATTTCAGCTCGCCGTGGGTCGTTCTGGATGAGAAGCTGCTTGAGCAGCGGGGAATAGAGCCCGACGCTCCCCGGCATGGCTCGACCCAAGGTGTCCTTGGCATAGGCCGTGTAGCTGGAAGCCCCCGAGAAGATGAATACTCGAAACTTCCTCTTGCCGGAGTTCGCGCGACGCACGTACGCGTTGTACGCGGTGTGCGCTTTTTCCAGGACGCGACCGGCCAGGTAACAGGTTTCCTTGTCGATGTCCGACGCGATCACGTAGTGACTCGTCGTCACCTCGTAGCGTTGAGGCCATTCCGGGCCCCCGGCGGCTTTGACGATCGCTCGATGCATGGATTCGAGACTGCTCCGGGGCGCCCCGGCCGCAAGCGCCTTTTGAATGACGGCCTTGGCCTCGTCCGCGCGTCCCTGCAAGAGCAGG
>CAZLGG010000005.1:0-80935 GCA_964559135.1 uncultured Planctomycetia bacterium | reverse complement strand
GACGTCGATGGCCTTGTCGGGCAGGAAACGATCGTTGATGTAGCGGTCGGCCAGCTCCACGGCCATTTCCATGGCGTCGTCGGAGTAGCTGACCCGATGATGGGCTTCGTAGCGGTCGCGAAGACCGAGGAGAATCTCCACGGTCTGCTGACGGCTGGGAGGATCGACCACGATCATCTGGAAACGACGGGCGAGAGCGCCGTCCTTCTCGATGTACTTGCGGTACTCATCGAGAGTCGTGGCGCCGATGCATTGGATTTCGCCGCGGGAGAGGGCGGGCTTCAGGACGTTGGACGCATCGATCGCGCCCTCGGCGCCGCCGGCGCCCACGAGGGTGTGCAACTCGTCGATGAAGAGGATCACGTTCTTGACGCGGCGGACCTCGGTCATCACGGCCTTGATGCGTTCTTCGAACTGGCCGCGGTACTTCGTGCCGGCCACCATCATCGCAAGATCGAGGACGACGATTCGCTTGTCGAGAAGGAGTTCCGGCACGTTGCCCTTGACGACGTCCTGGGCGAGGCCCTCGACGATGGCCGTCTTGCCGACGCCGGCCTCACCCAGGAGGACAGGGTTGTTCTTGCTCCGTCGGGAGAGGATCTGAATGACGCGTTCGATCTCTTTTTCGCGTCCGATGACGGGGTCGAGTTTGCCGTCCTGGGCGAGTTCCGTGAGATCTCGACCGAAGGAATCCAGGGCGGGCGTCTTACTCTTCGTGCCGGACGCCCCTTCCTTGTCGGGTTCGTTCGCGGCGGGTTCGGCGCCCAGGAAGTCGAGGATCTCGGTTCGCACTGAATCGAGTTGAACGTCCAGGTTCGTGAGGACCTTCGCCGCCTTCCCGTCCTGCTCCTTGATGAGGCCCAGGAGAATGTGTTCGGTGCCGATGTAGTTGTGTCCCAGATTCCCCGCCTCTTCGAGGGCGAGTTCCAGGACTTTCTTGGCGCGAGGCGTGAAAGGCAATTGACCCATGGTGACCATGGAGGGGCCGGCCTTGACGAGTTTCTCGACTTCGGCGCGCACCTTCCTCAGGTCGACGTCCAGGTTCTTGAGGACGTTGGCGGCGACGCCCGAACCCTCCTGGACGAGACCGAGGAGGATGTGCTCGGTGCCGATGTATTCGTGGTTCAGCCGCTGGGCCTCTTGACGGGCCAATCCCATCACCTTGCGCGCGCGATCCGTGAAGCGATCGAACATGGACTCGGATTCCTCCGCCGGGGCCGTCATCGACGACCGCTCAATTCCTTGAAACAGGGGAACGACACCACTTGCATCATTCCCACTCTCGGGCGCCGGACAAGGGACGCTCCCCACTCTTTCTTCGTCGCGCAGACCCCTTGCGGTTGGGGCCGATCAGCCCCGAATAATTACCCTTACCGGGGGACGGGCTTCGACGTCCGGGTTCGGGCGGCCCTTCCACGACGCCGCTCCATCATAGGATCCAGAGGGTGAAGCCCAAGGCGCTTCGAGAACGGGCTCAGCGGGCGCGATCGGCCAGATACTGGCGAATGAATCGGGCGCGCATCTCGTCCCTGGCCCGGGGGTCCTCGCCGGCGCCGGTGAGGGTGCGGATGTGGCCGGGCTGGATGTAGAGGAAAAGTTCGTTCAGATCCCCCAAGGTGAGATGGACCAGGAGTTTCGTATTGATGCCCAGGCGAATCAGCGAGAGCTGCTCCATCGCTTCTTCGCTGCTCATGATCCGAGCGTGCTGGAGGGTTCCCCAGGCCCTCCAGACCCTGTTTTCCAGCACAGTGCGGTCCTGATCCAGCAGGAGACGCCTCACCCCGCGCTCCCATTCGACGATTTTTCCCGTCATGGATTGGACCAGGCGGATGATTTCCTCCTCGGACCGGCCAAACGTCACCTGGTTGGAAATCTGGAAGAAGTCTCCCTGGGATTTGGAGCCCTCACCCCGGAAACCTCTGAGGACCAAGCCCACCCGCGAAGCCGCCGTTTTCACCTTGGGGATCTGGCCGGTTTCCACGAGGGTGGGAAGATGGGTCATCACGCTGACCCTGAGACCCGTTCCCACGTTCGTGGGGCAGGCGGTGAGGTAGCCGAACTCCTCCGAAACGGCGTAGTCGAACACCTCTTCGAGAGCGTCGTCCAGAAGGTCCACCGCGCGCCACGTCGATTCGAGCTGGAGCCCGCGACGAAGGGCCTGGAGTCGAAGGTGGTCCTCCTCCAGGGCCATGACGCTCGAGTCCTCGGAGCGCGAGAACAGTACGCCGCGCGCCCCCTCTCCCTGCGCCAACTCCCGGCTGATGACATGACGTTCGACGAGGACGTCCCGTTTCAGGCCGGAGAGTTCATCGACCCGCTCCATACTTGCGTCGGGCACGGGTGCCGCGCTCTCCAATCGTGCAGCGATCAGATCGTAGAGTTCGGATCTCTCTTGCGGTGTCAACCGCCAGGGCATCTTCCAGTCACCGAGATTGCGAGCCAGACGGACGCGTGTGGAAAGAACGATATCGCTCTCCGGGCCCTGGGGAGAGAGCCATGAGCACGGACGCGAAGCCAGGTCGTCATCCATCATGGCGGGTCGCATCCTCGACGGGGTGAGTGTCGGGGTCGCGTTGGAGGGCACGGATGCGATCCCTGAGCTTCGCTGCCTCCTCGTACTTCTCCTCCGCGACGGCGCGGTCGAGGTCGGTCTCCAGCTGGCGGATCTGGTGGGCACGTGCGCGCCGAGTCTGATAAGCCCTCGGCAACTTACCCCGGTGTTCTCGCCCGCCGTGCAGCTTGAGAAGGACAGCTCGGATCTCTTCGACGAAGACATCGAAGTCGTGAGGGCAACCAATGGCGCCCTTCTTTCGAAAGGTCGCCAAGTCGAGCCCGCAGATCTCGCACGTCGGACCGAGAGCTTCCTCCAGTTCTTGTTCTTCGCGGGATCCCCCCTGGACGATTTGGATCTGGATGTCGGCCACGGGTTGGAAGGAGACGGTCGGTTTGGTCTCTACCAGGTTCATCTTGGTGAACGGGAGCCCCAAGCCCTCCGCCACAAAGCAGGCGTCGCAAAGATGCTTCACGGACTTCACGTGGTTGATGATGTCCGTCGTCTTGTGGCTGGCCGGATTCTTGCCGCAGTGTTCGCAGAGCATCTTCGCTCCGTCCTCCAGATCGAACTGACTATCTTCTTGTATCGGATTTTCGGGGGTGGCGTCAAACTCCGCCCCGGAGTCGGACCAGATCTCGGAAGTGCTCTCCACGTTCCCGATAGTCTCGGTAAAGGCCGTAACTCGCGTGGCCGGGAGAGAGAAGGACCACCTCGCCCGGGTCCGCCTCCGCCGTTGCGGCTTCGAAAGCCCCCTCCAGGTCGGGGTGGCAGGTGACGCGTTCCACGAGATCTTCCGCTATGGGACGCAGAGTGGGGCCGGTCGCTCCCAGCAGATGAACGCTCGCACAGCGCTCGAAGGCCGCGGCCATGCAGGCGGGATCGACCCCCTTGTCGGCCCCGCCGGCGATGAGATGGACAGGACGGCTGAAAGCCGTGACGGCCGCAAGTGCCGCGGCCGGCGTGGTGCTCTTCGAGTCGTTGATGAATCGAGGTGGTCTGCGCGCGTCCACGCCTTCCATGCGATGGGGGAGCGGATGCATCGTCTCGGCCGCGTTTCGCACGTCCGCTTCGACGAGGTCTTCTCGCAGCCAGGCTTCGACGAGTTTGCGCGCCGCGGCGAAGTTTCTCCGGTTGAAGGCGCCGAGGAGATGGGGGAGTGCCGGCACGCATCGGAGTTCTTCGTCCCGCTCGACCCAGATCGCATTCCGTCCCGGTTGCATCGAGCGTGCGAGGCGCCGGCTGACGGGGCACGTCGCATCGAGAATGACGGACCCGCCGTCTCGGGTGAGTTCGGCCAGTCGTCCTTTGGCTCGCACGTAGTGTTCGAAGTTGCCGTGTCGATCCAAGTGGTTCGCGGTGATCGGCAGCAACAGAGCGTCGGAGAACCGGGGCTCATCCCCGAGCCTCTCGAGTTGGAAGCTGGAGATCTCGAGAACGATGGGCTGGTCGGGGGCGAGGTGTTCCACTTCGGGAAGCAGGGAGATACCCATGTTCCCGCAGGGCCGTGGCGCGCGGCCCGCCGCCTCGAGAAGGCCCGCGACCATCCGGCATGTCGTCGTCTTTCCGTTGCTCCCCGACACGGCGAGGAGGGGCGCGGGGCACAGTTCGAGAAAGATCTCGAGTTCCGTGGCGACGCGGATGCCCATCTGTCGCGCTTCCTCGAGGAGGGGGTGGTCCGTCGGCACGGCCGGCGACGCGATCACGAGGTCGGTCTCGGTAAAGTCGCGGCGACGGTGCCGTCCGAGGATGAATTGCAAGCGGCCGTGACCTTCGAGGGCTCGCAAAGAAGGCGCCAGGTCGGTCGCCGAGGCGAGGTCGGTCACCAGGACGTCGTCGCCTCTTCGGGCGTGATAGAGGGCTGCGCCCACTCCTCCTCCGAAAAGACCCAACCCCATGACCGTGACGCGCATCACGTGCCGTCGTCGTCGAGGGTGCTCGGAGGGGAGGCGGGTGGGAGGTAGGGGGGAGCGGGCGGCGGGCCCTGTTCCTGGGAGATGCGCGCTCTTTCCCGGAGAACGGCCGCCCGATCGAGGAGCGCCTCGATGCGAGCGTCGGAGGGCGGTTGGTTCTGCTCCGGAGTGGGCACGAGATCCACGTGGATCGTGGAACGATCGTCGATCGGGAAGGGAGCCAGATCGGCCAAGACGTCGAAGGGGAACGTGTCCAGGAAGAACTGCTCGCTGTCGTGGACGATCCGGACGGGCTCGTAGCGCACCTCGCCTTCCTCGTGAAGCAAGAGGATGGTTCGGTCGCCCCCCCAGTCAAAAGGGACGGTCACCGGGGTCCGCCCCACCTCCACCTGGCTCACGAAGACCCGGGCGCCCTCGGGGGTGGACGTGATTTCGATCTCCCGACTGAGGCACCCGCCACACGCGAGCAGAAACAAAACCGCGAAACCGGATGCGATGCGCTGCATGGGCCCAGGCTAACAGATCTCGGCGACGCCTCGTTCCGGGCGCGTCCCTCCTACTGGATCTGGAGCCTCAAGGCATTCGTGACGCTCATCCCGAAATGGGGGGACGAGGCATCCTGGATGACCCCCTGGAGCGTGAATGTCACGGGCACGGGAAGCCCCCCCAAGGCGAGGACGACGTTGCCCGTGGCGGGGGCCAGAGCCGGAATCGCGGGACTCGGGGCGAGACTCGCGCCTCCGAAGCTGTCGAGAAGGGTGAATAGAACGATGGCGCTCGGTAGCAGGGGCTGGGGGGTGACCGCGATCGAGCCGACGCCTCCGGGGAGAACCGTCGGTGGGAAAGTGGTGGCATTCGAGACCCGACCCCAAAGGACATAGTGGGCCACGGTCGGGCCGGCGGGAGGACGCGCCATCCACAGGGCGAAAGGGGAGTTGATCGGCAGTGTGACGCCTCGGTCGTTGGCGACGGCGGCCGTGGGAGATCCCGCTGGCCCGGGATCGACCCGCAGGACGTCGACGATGCCACCCGTCCCGAAGGCGTTCACGTTGCCGGCCCGGAGAGGTTCGACGGGGCCCGCGAGTCCATGGCGGCACTGAACGTAACCCGGCGTCGGGGAGGGAGGGGCAGGATCCCCGGCTGCGAAATCTGAGATCCCGTCGCCGTCGACGTCACCGAGGAGCACGACGGATGTGCCGAGTCGGGGGTTGGACCCGCATGAGCTGAAGGATGTGTTGGGGAGGCCGATGGCCACCGATGTCAGGGCACCCGATGCTCCGGAAAGGATGTAGACCCGTCCTGGACGACTCACGTTGAGATCGTCGGGCTCTCCCGGAGCACCAATGACCAAATCCGGGACGCCGTCTCCGTCCACGTCCTCGCCGCCATCGATGTCGAAAGCGAAGTTGACACACAATGGACTGGGCGCCGTGGCGAGGAAAGGCGAGGCGACATCATGGATCAAGGCTCCGGTGGCTCCGGAGAACACTCGTACATGGGTTGACACGGCCTCCGTAGCGGCAAAGTCAGGAATACCGTCGCCGTCCATGTCGCCGGCGGACGTGATAGGCTCGCCCAGGTGCTCTCCCGAAGCACCGCCGACCGAAAGAAGCACCTGGCCATCGAATCCTGAATAGACCCAGACGACTCCTCCGACTCCGCCGAAGGCCTCGCTGACCGCGAACTCTTCCCAGCCGTCACCGTTCAGGTCACCAAGAACGGCGACGTCGCTCCCGAAGTTCGTGAACCCGGTCGAGGCGGTGACCTGGAGCAGCGGCAATCCGGTGAAGCTCGAGTAGATCGTTGCTGTCCCAGGACTTCCCCCCGCCGGCTCCCCAGCCAGAATGTCGCCGAGGCCGTCGGCGTCATAGTCGGCTACGGCTGCGCTGGCGGCCTCGGGGGGGAGCGTCCGGATGATGGCCCCGGTCGCGCCGCTATAGATCCGGTTTTCGAAGTTGAAGAGAAGTCCCACCGACTCTTGGTAACGGAGGAGAATGTCCGGGACGCCGTCCCCATCCTGATCGGGCATGCCGACGGCATGTCCCAGGAACACGGACGATGTCGCGGTCTGGGGAGGGGAGCCGGTGAGCGCAAAAAGAGGACTCCCTGTTGCACCCGAGAGAATGTGGACGGCGCTGAAGGTTGAGTTGATGTAACCGTCGTGAACGGCGAGATCATGGACTCCGTCACCGTCGAGATCGCCCAGTCGTGCCATGACCCGTCCATATCCGGATGTGGAAGGCGTGGTGTTGCTCTGCCAGACGATGGGTGTCTGATAGGACTGGGCCGGCGTTTCCGACAACAAGGCGAGAAAAGAGAGTACGAAAAGAGCCGTGTGTCTTCCGGACGACCTTGATGACATGGCTGCGCTTCCTCCTCCCGTGGGGGCCGTCGCGCGACGCCCCAGCCCGAGTGAATTGACCTCCATTGGAGATCACTGCGAGGCTGAAGTCAAGGTTTCATGGAGTCGAGTTCGGAGAGGACGCAAAAAAGGGCCCGACTCGGGGGGAGTCGGGCCCGTGAGCGGAGAGACCGGGATTCGAACCCGGGGGGGGACTTGTGATCCCCCACCCGCTTAGCAAGCGGGCGCATTCGACCACTCTGCCATCTCTCCTGTCGTCTCAACGCCCTGCGTCCGTCGGGGCGCGGGTGGGCGAGCGGAGGGTGAGGGATTCGAACCCCCGGTCGCTCGCGCGACAACGGTTTTCAAGACCGCCGCATTCGACCACTCTGCCAACCCTCCAGGGCGAGCCTGGCGAGGCGTCGCGAGGATTGTATCCGGGGAGCGTCCCGCCGCAAGAGTGCACGACGGTGACGTCGGTTCATGCCAAGATGGGGCGTCTCGCCCATTGTGCAGCAAGTGGTTAGGATCGCAGACGGGGCGAGGTCGCGGCCCCGTGGGGAGAACTGGCTGTCGATCCTCAAAGAGCTTGCACGGAACCAAGAGGTGAAGGATGACCTCGTTTGTGGTCTGAAAGCGCTGACCGGCGATATCGAGGATGTCCAAGTACGTTCTGTTGCAAGTCATCTGATCGCGGAGTTTCGGCAACAACCCAAGACGGTCAAAGAGAAGCGATGGTTCGATGCGAGTCAGCAATCGGACGGGACGCTGCGAGTGGCTGGGCTCTTGACCGCCCTCCTGCAGGAGCCCTCTCTTCCCGTCATCGGAATCGAGGAACCGGAGTTGACGGTGCATCCGGGCACACTGCCCATCCTTCGCGACCATTGGAAGCAGGCAAGCGAGAATTCTCAGATTCTTGTGACTTCAGAATTCCCCATTCGACGACGATGGGGCCATCGATCACTCGTGACGGCGAAGGGGTCTTGGCTCGTGGAAGGCCATGGGGAGGTCGCGGCCGCGGGAAACCTCGTCACGCGGCTCTCCGAGGCGCTCACGCCTTGGATGCCGTGGGCGAGTCCTCTCATTGCCTCAATGATCTCGGTTTTCCTCCTTGGGATGGGGACGGGTGGGAGGCCAAGAGGGGCGTGAAGGAGTGGCTGTCCGGCAAACTCCCCAGGGGCCGCAGCGACAAGCCCACTACGGACCAACTGAATGACACACGGCAGGTGAACTTGGTGACGCTCCGTGCCGCACGGGTCCCCTGTCTGGAAACTCTGGATCGAGCCTTGGTTTTCCTCTACCAGTCACGGGACAAGGGACGAAGTCTCGTCGATCCAAGTTGACGTGCGGTGTGTCGGAGGCGACCTTGCCTGGTGGCGTTCAAGAGGTTCGTCAGGGCACGTTGCCCGGGTTAGGATTCCGTCATGGTGAGCGCTCGTGAATCCTCCGCCGTCCCGCCGCCGAGCCGGCTGCCCCGTCGCCCGCGAGAGGCCCACAAGGGAATCTTCGGGAAGATCGTACTCCTGGCGGGCTCCAGACGATATGGCGGGGCGGCCGCGCTGGCTGCCGCCGGGGCCGGCCGGGGAGGGGCTGGGCTCGTGGTGGTGGCGACTCCCGCTTCCGCCGGTCGAACCGTGCGCGACGGCGCGCCCAGCCGTATCGTAGTGTCGCTCCCCGAGGACGCCGAGGGACGGGTCGCATTCCCCGCTCTCCGCCTCCTGCGCTCCTTCGAGGCGGACGCCTTCGTCGTCGGGCCGGGCCTGGATCAAAGCGAGGATCTGAGCGCCCTCCTCGCGCGGTGGCTCCCCGAGCAAACCATCCCCGTCGTCCTCGACGCGGACGCCCTCAATCTCGCGGCGGAGAATCGAAGAATTCTGGAACATCCGGCCAGCGCCGTGCGGGTTCTCACCCCTCATCCGGGGGAAGCCGCTCGCCTGTTGGGCATGACGACGGAAAAGGTGCAGTCCGACCGCCCCGGCGCCGCTCGTGCTCTGGCAACCTCCACCGGCGCCGTGGTCGTGCTGAAGGGCCATCGCACCGTGGTCGAGGACGGACACCGGCAGTGGACGAACCTCACGGGGAACCCGGGCATGGCGACGGGGGGGACGGGCGACATCTTGGCCGGATTTCTGGGCGCCTTGCTCCTCCAGGGTGAATCGGACCCCTTCGACGCCGCGTGCCTCGCCGTTCATCTCCATGGTCGGGCTGCCGACCTCGCCCGCGACCGGGTGGGGGAGACCGCTCTTCTCCCCGAAGACATCCTCGTCGACCTCCCGCGCGCCCTCCTCGAGGCGCGCTCCTGAAACCTCCCGCGACTCGGGGGCGTTTTTCCTCGCGATCGCGTCCGGTCTGAAGGAAACAATCAGAAGGAACGCTTGAGCCGCGTGAAACCGAGTGCGTAGCCGACGAGACCCATGCCGAGGAGAATGGCGCAGGGAAGCAGCATGTCCGCGACATGAAACCCTCTCCAGATGGCGCCCTCGAACGCGAGGATGCCCCACTTCACCGGACTGAAGTTGGAGATCTCCACCATGAAGCGCGGCATGAAGGCCAACGGAATCATGCCGCCGCCGAACATGGCCATCGTCACGATGAGGGCCCACCCCGCTCCGGCGACCGCTTGCTCCGTCTTGCCGAGGACGCTCATGAGCATCATGAGACCGGAGAATCCGAAAGCCGTGCAGAGGGCCGCCAGAAGAAGAAGGCCCGGGCTCTGGAGCTGGATGCCCAGGGCGGCCCCCAGTCCCATCATGAGCGCGATCACCCCGAGGGCCGTCACCATGCAGGCCAAGCCCTTGCCGAGCAGAATGTGTTCGGAACGGATCGGGGCGGCTCGGAGCCGAAAGAGCGTGCCCGACTGCTTCTCCTTGACGATGGAAACGGCGAAGCTCCCCATGCAACTGAGGATGCCCCACAGGATCGCTGCCGGAAAGCTTATATCCCAGCGAGACCGGAGCTTGGCCTCCACGCCGGGTTCCATTCCGGCCCGCACGTCGATCGTTTCCAATTGGAGAAGTTCCATCGAGGGGCCGGATCCGCCGACGGACTTCTCCTCGGCAGATTCGTCGGGCGTCGCCTCTGCCAGATCGTCCAGGGATTGGAATAGGACATCCAGCGCGCGACGGGTGGCTTCCGGGATCTCCGTGTTCTCCGCGAGTTGACGTCTCGCCGTGTCCGACACGGAGCGGAGGCTTTTCGGGTCGCGGAAGCGGTCCTGCATGAGTCGGCCGGCCGCCTCCATCAATCGTCCCTGGAGCATGGCGCCTTCCGCTTTGCGAGAGGGATCGACCCCCAGACCCAGTGCCGGCTTCTCGGCCCAGAAAACCCCCGCGGTCTCGCCGAAGCCCTCGGGAATCGCGAGGACCGCCAGGGCCTTGCCCGCGAGGACTTGTTTTCGCGCGGTCTCCACGTTCGCCGCTGCTTTCGTGGCTACGTCATCGGCTTCGTCGAGATGGCTCACGAAAAGACGAGACATGGGGCTTTGGTCCGCATCCACCACAAGGACGGTGGCTTCCTTGCGGTCGGGATCATCGCCCGCGAATCCGGCGCCCACGAGGCCGAACGCGACGCCCATCAGGATCGGGAACGCGACGACGAAGAACAACCCCATGCGATCCCTGAGGAGCAGGTGGATGTCCTTCATGGCGAGGGTGAACAGAGGATGTCGCATCAATCTCTCAGCCTCCTTCCCGTGAGGGCGAGGAAGACCGCTTCGAGGTCCGGTCGCTCCACGTGGAATGCACCTAAACGGATCCCTTTTCTCGAGAGTTCCAGGAGGTCTTGGAGGGGTTCGTGACTCGTGAAACTCAGTCTTCCGCCGTCGACGGAGCCGGGAAGCACACAGCCTTCAGGGACCTCGGACTTCAATTCCGCCGTGACCTTGGCCTTGCCCCCGTGGGCGGCGATGAGGTTCGCCACCGTATCCAGCGCCAGCAGGCGACCGTGGTCCATGATCGCCACGCGGTCGCAGATGCGTTCGGCCTCCTCCATGGCGTGGGTCGTCAGAAGAACGGCGCATCCCTCGTCGGCGAGAGTCCGCACCTGTTCCAGAAGGTGGTTTCGAGATTGGGCGTCCACCCCCACGGTCGGCTCGTCGAGGAACACGACGCTGGGGCGGTGCAGCAAGGCCGATACCAGGTTGAGGCGGCGCTTCATGCCGCCGGAATAGGTTGCGACGGGCCGGCGGGCCTTCTCCTCGAGTTGGGCGAACCCGAGGGCCCACGCGACCCTCTCCTTCAAGGTGTCGCCTCCGAGCCCGTAGAGTCTTCCGATGAACGTCAGATTCTCCTTGCCCGTCAGTTCGTCATAGAGGGAGAGCGCCTGGGGCGCCACGCCGAGAATGCGTCGGATTTCCGCGAGCTCGGGGGAACCCCGCCCTCCCAGCCGGACCTCGCCCCGATCCGGGCGAAGGAGGCCCACCAGCATGTGAATGGTGGTCGTCTTGCCGGCTCCGTTGGGCCCAAGCAAACCGTAGACCTCGCCTTCCTGGACCTCCAACGAGAGATCGTCCACCGCCAGGACGTCGCCGAATTGCTTGCTGAGATGACGAGCTTGGATCAACGGCCTTCTCCTCGATCATGCCGACCATTCCGTGAGAGTCCTGGAACATTTCCGAAAGACGTCCTCGACATGCGAGGATCGCTTTCGTCGCCATGGATGCAACTTTTTTCGATGAGGCTGTAACAGTTGGTCATCTCATGCAGAAGAACTGCACTATGAGAGAAGAAACCACTCACGCACTGATGAAACGTTACCGGGAGACCGGTCTTCCCGAGGACCTGGCCAAATTGTTCGACGAGGCGGCACCCTCCCTGTTCGAGGTCGCCCTGCATCTCACGACGAATGCGCAGCAGGCCGAGGATCTCGTTCAGGACACGTTCTTGGCGATCATGCACGCCTTGAAGCGATGGAATCCGCGTCGCTCCGCTTCCCCATGGCTGATGGGGATTCTCCGACGGGAAGCGCGTCATCGTGCGCGTCGGGAGCGCCGCCGACCTCAACCGGAGCGCTTGCCGGAAAGGGCGGTGACCCGGCCGGACGAGAACGCCGAGAACAACGAGCGCAACTCCACGCTGCGTTCCGCCATCGCGGGCCTTCCGAACGCTTACCGTGAAGTGATCGAGATCGTTTTCGAGGAGAACGTTGCACCGGCCGAGATCGCAAGGCGACTGGAAATGACGCCGGGAGCCGTACGCACCCGTCTCCATCGCGGGCTGGCGCTGCTGAGAAAGGCCCTGCCCGCCGGCGCGGCCATGCCCGCGGTGTTGGTTCCCTTCAAGAGCGGAGGAATGGAGAGCGTCCGTTCGGCAGTGCTGGCCCAAGCGGCTTCCACGGCCCCCGCGGCGGTCGCCGCGGGCGTGACGGCGACCGTCGGGACGGCCTGGGTCATTCCGGGTGTGGTTGTCGCGGCTCTCGTCGTGGTGGTGGGCGTGGCTTCGGTGGCGGACGGATTCCTCGGGGGCGATGCCGAGGATGACGAACTCTCCGCTCTGACCACGACGGTCGGGGCCGCCGACGTCGTGACGCGACCCGCGCCCCGGATGTCGTCACCCGGGCGCGCCGATGCCGCCCCTCCGTCGGAGGATCTCACTCCACCTCGACCACGAGAGACCCTCCCCGTGGCCGACACGAAGGCGTCCGATCCAGGCGTCCTCCGGGAGGGGACCTTCACCCTCCATTACCGACAGGGTTGGTCCTTCGCGCGGGGCGCTCACGTGCCCGAGGAGGAGGCCGATCTGTGGTTCCGAACCTGCGCGGGAGGCATCAGCAGCATCAGATTCTCGGCGCCGGACGGCGTTGCCGGGTTCCCCCATCTCCCCGACCTGGGCGAGGGTCCTTCCGTCGACTGCTTCCGCAGAGCCGTTCTTTCCGTCGAGGAGGCGCGATTGGGCTCGAACCGGAGCATCCACTGCGACGACCGTGAGGCGTGGACCGACGTCTTCGTCTTGAAGACTCGAGACGGCGGCTATGCGCTCTGCTCGATCCTGGACAGGAAGGAAGCAGGCGGAGACTGGCAGAAGAACGATGCGGTCCTCGCCTACGTCTGGAACTCCTCCGGTCCCGTTTTCGATGACACCCGGAGGATGACCCGGGTCGAGAAGGGCTTCCTGTTGGACATGCACGCCTTTGACAGCGACCCGTGGAAGGAGGCGAAGCGCCGTCGCTATGCGGACGAGCGCAAGGCTCTTTTCGAAGAAGTGGCCCGCATCCGCGACTTTTTTCGGGAAGAGGCGCGCGAGAAGCGCATCGGGGTCGCGCTCACCCGGCGCCATGCACAGGGATTCACCTCCGACGTCAACATGGCGAGTGAATTCTCGGCGTTCGACTTCACGAAACCGCGCCCACCGTCGGCCCCGGATCCGTCTGCGGATCGGGACTTCGCGGACTGGGGCGGACGGCTGCGTCTTCAAACTGTGACGGACGACAGGAGTCAGGGGTGGAATCTCGGCTCACGGCCGAATCTGGAGTCCTGGAGCCCCGAGGACCTCGCAGGTCTCTCCGCCAAGACGATGCTCGACGTCGCGGCGGGAAACCTCCTGCTGATCCACTCCCTCGATCGCGATGTCGATCGTTGGACGATCATGAGGATCCTCGGCGCGCGGCCGAATGAGGGCCTTGCGTTCACCTGGAAGGTGATCACCGACGTCCGTCTGCTGCAGAGAATCATGCGGGGTCTCCGCGACCCCAACAAGGAGATGCGCACTCCGGTGGTCCGGATTCGAATGCGCGGCGGCGCCGGCGGCGGCAACCCCCGGCGGGTCTTCCTCGACGGTTCGAAGAACGCCTATCTGGACGACCTCGTGCAGGCGCCCTTCGAGACGGAGGGGGTCATCGGGATCAAGGAGCGTTCTCGCGCCTACCTCGAAGGAGGACTGATCCCATGGGGCCAGGTCTGGGTCGTCACGCGGGTCGAATACACGGCGACGACAGCCGGGGACAGCAACGGTCCCGGAGGATTCACTCTCCGCCTCGGAGGGAAGACGATCGTTCGGCTGAAGAGGTTGCCCGAGCGCACGACCGCGAGGTGGGACGGTGAACTGGTCCTGAAGTCAGGGGACGAGAGATCCTCCTACGCCGAGATCCTGAACTCCTCCGCCGCGGACATCGAGATCTTCGGGTACTTCACGGCGCGATAGCGGGAGGGATGGTATCAATGGAGGACCTCGACCGGGCATCCATCAGGGAGCCCGTAGCCGCCTTCAAGGATCACGGTCTCTCCAGCACCGATCCCCTCCAAGACCTGGGTGTCCGCGCCGACCCGCAGCCCCAGGGTCACGGGAACCTCGTGGGCGGCTCCGTCTCGCATGACGCTGATCACGGGCTTGCCGAAGCGGTCCGCCACCGCTTCCGTCGGCACGACGACACAATCCGCGATCTCATCGAGCGCGAGGGAAACATGACAGGTGAGACCTGGCCGAAGGCGACGACCCTCGTTGGGGACGGCCACCCAGACGATCATCTCGCCGTTGGCGGGGTCCGCCGAGCCCGCCGTGCGCACGAGTCGACCGGTGACAGCCCTGTCCCGCCGCCCGATGACGCTTACGGTTGCCGTGGCTCCCATCGTCAGGCGCGCATAGGCACGGCCCGGGACTCTCACTTCAGCCAAGATCTCACTCAGATCGGCGACCTCGGCCAGGATGGAACCCCGGGCGACCTCGGCTCCACGGCGGACGCCGACGGAGAGCACCGTCCCGGCGAGTGGGGAGGTGATGGAGTGATACCCGACCTGGAGGTCGGCCGCGGCGAGGTCCGCCAGCGCTCGATCGAGGCGCGCTTTTGCCTCGTGAATCGACTCCGGACGGGTCCCCGCGCGGAGGAGGTTCAAGCGGGCTTGGGCCTTCTTGAACTCGGCCTGGGTGACGGCGACATCGGCGGCGAGCTCCTTCACCTTCACCGCTGCCAGTTCGTTTTTGGCAAGCAGGGCTTTCGCGGCATCCAAGCGCAATCGCTTGGCCTCGAGCGCGGCTTGCGCTCGCAAGGCCTCCTGGGCGCCGGTCTCGATCTCTTCCAGCCGCGGACCGTTCCTGAGCCGCTCGAGAGCCGCCCGGGCCTCCTCGACGGTCGCTTGGGCGCGGTCGCGGGTGGCCATGGCAAGGGCAGGATCGATGGCAGCCAAGGGAGCGCCCGCCTCGACGGAGTCGCCGACCGCCACATCGACGGAAGCGAGATGCCCCCCGACACGTGAGCTGATGGTTGCACTTCTCAAGGGATCAGCGACGAGAATCCCGACCAGGTCCAGGTGCGGGTGAAGCGTCTTCTTGCGGGCCTTGGCGACCTTGACGGGGACGGGACCAATCTCCTGGGGAGTTTCACTCTCTTCGGCTTCGGCCGGGCTCGGGTTGCACGCGAGGAGTCCGGAAAGGCCGGCGACGAGCGTAAGACCGAGGAACGACCAGGGTGATCTCCGGGACACGATGTTCTCCTTCATCGGTGGAACCAGCGGCGGGCGACGGTGGTCGACCGAACCATCACGTAGTAGAAGACAGGCGTCGCCACGAGGGAGAGAAGAAGCGAGACGACGAGGGAACCGATGATGGCGATGGCCATGGGGCGCAGCATGTCTGCCCCGGCTCCGACGCCCCAGGCCAGTGGCAAGAGGCCGAGAACGGTTGTCAGAGATGTCATGAGCACGGGTCTCAGGCGTCTTCGACCCGATCGCACCAGCGCCTCTTGCAGTTCGACCCCTTCGCCTTCCAGCTTCGCGACGTTGTCGAGCATGAGAATTCCGTTTTTCGCCACGATGCCGACCCCGATGATGGCGCCGAGAAGCGATACGATGTTCACACTCGTGTGGGTGGCCGCCAAGGCGCCGACGACTCCCATCAGCGCGAGCACCGAACCGAGGACGATGGCCAATGCTTTCTGGAAGGAGCGGAATTCCAAAAGCAGCACACCGTACACCAGAAGAATGGCTGCCGCGAGGACGAGACCGAGGTTGCGGAAGGAATCCTGTTGTTGCTTGAAGAGCCCGCCGAATTCGAGACGTGCATCCGGGGGCAGCTCCAGGTCCTTTGCGAGGCGGCTCTGGATACGGGCGATGCCGTGGCCGAGATCGATCCCGGAGAAGCGAGCCGAGACTGCGACGAGTTGCCGAAGGTTTTCACGGTGCATCTCGAGGATGCCAGGTCGAACCTGAGTCGTCGCGACATCCGTGAGGGCGCTGCGGCTCTTGCCGGGCGTGCCCAAGAGCATCGTCGAGAGATCCTTGGACGTGGCGACGGTCGATCGGTCGAGTAGGACTCGAATGGGAAGGGCCCGATCGCCCTCGAGCACATGGCTCACGGGCTCGCCGAGGAGCGCCGTCCTCAGGCTTCCGCCCACGGCGCGAGGCGTCAATCCCAGCCGAGCGGCCGCCGCGCCGTGGACGTGGAGACTGAACGTCGGGCCCGCGACGACGAGTCCATTGTTGACGTCGACGACACCGGGCATCTCCTCGATCATCTCCGCGATCTCGGCAGCCTTTTTTTTCAGCACTCCCACGTCGGACGAAAAGATCTTGATTTCGACGGGGTCCGGTGACCACGTGAGATCGCCGATCAGATCGCTCAGAACACCGGGAAACTCCGTCTGAAGGGCAGGCTCCGCCCGGTGAATCTCCGCGCGCAGCCGATCGATCACGTCGGATGTCGAGGCGGAGCGACGCGCCTTGAGTTTGACGAGGAAGTCACCCGTATTGGGTTCGCCGATGGCGAGAGCCAGGCGGGCGCCGGTCCGACGTGAAAAGCTCTCGACCTCGGGAGTCGCCAAGAGGATGTTCTCCACGTGTCGAAGGATGCGGTCCGTTTCGGTGAGACTCGTTCCGGGGCGTGTGAAGTAGTCGAGAACGAAGGCGCCCTCGTCTTGGGCGGGAAGAAAGTCACTCTCGAGTCGACCGTAGAGGACCACGCCGCCGAAGAATGCCGCGGCAATGCAGAGGACGGTGACGATCCAGTATCGCAGAGCGCGTCGCACCGCGTTTTCATAGAGCGCGACGACACCTCGCAGCAGGAATCCACCGTGAGCCCCATCCGGCCGCGCGATGCGTGGCGGTCGCATGAGCAAAGAGGCGATGGCGGGAGTCCAAGTCAAAGCGAGCAGGAGGGAGCCCAGCAGGGCGAAGACCATGGTCAAGGCCAGGGCTCGGAAAAAGACGCCTGGAACGCCGTCAAGGAACGCCAGGGGAATGAACACGACCACCGGAGTCAGCGTGCTGCCAATGAGAGGCAGACCGACCTCCTGAATGGCTCGCGTGGAGGCTTGGGCCGCGTCGAGACCGGAAGAAACCCAGGAATGGATCGCTTCGACGATGACGATGGCGTCGTCGATCACCATGCCGATGGCGGCAGCGATCCCTCCGAGCGTCATCAGGTTGAACGACATGCCCACGGCTCTTAGGCCCAGGATCGTCAACAACACCGTCACGGGAATGACCGCCGTCGCCACGATCGTGGGGCCGATGCGTCTGAGGAAGACGAAGAGTACGAGGGCCGCCAGGGCCAATCCGGCGAAGATACTCTCCCAGACACTGGCGACGCCCTCCTCGACGAACTGGGACTGATCATAGAAGAACGCCAGTCGCATGTCCGGTGGGAGTTCTTCCTTGAACTTCTTCAGCTCGCCTCGCAGGGACTCCGCGATCCCCAGCGTGTCACTGCCGGGTTGACCGTAGACGTTGAGAAGTACGGCATCCCGACCATCGGCCGTGACCACGTTGTAGCGAGGTTCGGACCCAGGTCGAACAGAGCCGATGTCTCGAATACGCACGGCCGACCCGGAGACCCATGCCACCACGGCATCCTCGATCTCCTCTTTGTTGCGAAATCGGTTGTCGACGGTCGTCAGATAGAGCTGCCGGTCCTCTTCACGCATTCCCGCGGAGACGACGACATTGGCATTCCCGATCGCCTGGGAGATTTCGTCCAAAGTCAGGTGCCGGGCCGCCAACTCCGCCGGATCGATGACGACATGGAATTCGGGGCGGCTTCCACCCACGACGTTGATTCGGGCCACGCCCTCCAAGGCCAACAGTCGGGGACTGAGTTCATAGCGGGCCTGCGTCCAGAGTTCGGTGACACTCCGACGGCGGCTCGTCAGGCTGATTCCGAAGATAGGAAAGGCCTTGAACGTCAGACGATGAACGGCAAAGCTCGCCTGGGGCGGCAGACCCGAGCGGATCTGAGAGAGTCGGCCGAGGACATAGAGCTCCGACTGGATCATGTCGGTCGACCAATCGAAGAAGACGTTGACCTCGGCCGAGCCGCGACTGGTCGACGAGCGGATCGTCTGGACGCCTTGGATGTTCCGCATGGCTTCTTCGACGGGGCGCGTGACTGTTGCCATCATTTCGTCGACGGGCATGACGCCGTTGTCGATGAGGATCACGACGCGCGGGAAGTTCGTCTGCGGAAAGACCGACGTGGGCAACGTCCGGGCGGAATGGGCGCCGGCCAGGCAGAGGGCGACAGTCAGGAAGATGATGGCTTTCCTGTGGGAGAAGATGACGTCGCCGATCCGTCTTGCCGATGTCATCGTGTCTGCTCTCCTGGGCTCGGTTGATCATTGAACGGACTGCCGACTGCCCGCAGAAGTGCCGAGCGCGCTTGCGCGAGAGAGAGCATCGCGTCGATGAGGCCGCGCCGTCGTCGGATGAGAGTCCGCTCCGCTTCGATGAGAATGAGGATGTCGCGGGTGCCGGCCGAATAAGCTCGAGACGCCGCGGCGACGTTGGCCTCTGCGGCGGGGATGAGCGACTCCTCGTACAGCCGAATCATCTGCTGGGAAGACTCCAATCCGAGCGCGGCCGTACGCACTTCCCTTGCGACACGGTCGAGCGTGGATTGGAGGCGACGGCGCGCCTGGACGGCCGCGAATCGCGTTCGTGCGATTTCGGGACTGCTCGTCCCGAATACAGGTAATTCGAACTCGATGGCTGGGCCGAGGATCGAAGGGGGGCTCTCCGGCCGTTCGACGTCGATCCCGACGGACAGTGCGGGGATGGCCTCACCCGATGCGCGCTCGAGATCCAGGTCGGCGGCGCGGGCCTCGAGGATGGCAATCTCCACATCGAGCCGCGTCGTCAATGCCTGCTCGAGGAGTCGAGGGACGGAGGGAGTCCCCGTCCCTGTGTCCAGGGCTCCCCGGAGAGACACGCCGCGCGGCGAGCGGGCGAGGCCGAGCAAGAACCGGAGACTGAGGAGACTGTCTCGAGCCTCCCGTTCGGCCACGAGTTCCTGCCGTTGGATGTCCAAGACCTGGGCCTTGGCCAGATTGAGGTCGTGGACGTCCGCCAGGCCCGCGTCGACCTGGTCCTGCACCAGCGATCGAGCCCGTTCGAGAACGGCTTTCTCCTCACGGATGACGGTCAGGGAGGTCCGACGGGCGACGGCCATGTTCCAAGCCTCGCGAACCGAGGCGGCAAGCTCGACCGCCGCGCGGGCAACGTCCAGATGCGTCTTCTCGAGTCGTGCTCGAGCGACGCGCTCACGGCTCGGAATGAGAAGGAGCTCGGTGATGGTCTGCAGGATCGTACCGCTGAGGTTGGCAAGGCCAGGTCCCGTCGGCGCGCGGGCGCTGAAAGTGAGCAGAGGGTTACTTGGGATTCCGGCTGCCACCAAGTCGGCGCGGGCGATCCCCACGTCTTCGAGCCTTGCTCGGAATTCGGGGTTGTTCATGAGGGCCAGGGCGACCGCCTGCTCCCTGTCGAGTTCTGGAGCCGTGTCGCCGGCGTTTTCGATGGGAGAGGGCGTTTCCGCTTTGCTCACCGAGAAGCCGCTTGCGCCGGTGCGAGCCCGAATGATCCTGGCCGTCGCTTCGAAGTCGGCCGTGGCGTCCACCTGAACGCAACCCCCGCAAGCGCAAAACAAGATGCCCGTGATCAGAGCAGCCAGGGCCGTAGGAAAGAATTGGCAACGGGCCTCGTGCATCGCGAGGAATTGTACCGATTCACGAGCGGGACTCCCAATCTCGCCACGCTGCTGCGTGGAGACTCGGCGGCGCTCAGTGTTTTTTGGGTTGGGGTGCCGTAGCGAGGTGGCCCGTGTCGTACAGGCCGCGCGCGATCTGCACGAGGAGGCGACGTTGGCGACTTCGAGGAAGATCCGGGGAGTAGGCCTCGACGGCGTCCAAAAGCGTTTCGGGAAGGGACTCGTAGCGATCCATGTGTCGGACTACGCGACGGAGCAGCACCGTGGCCAGCCAACGAGCCCGCGTGGTGCTCTTGGACGAGCGAAGCACCTTCAGCCAGGCTCCGAGAAAGGCGGGGTCGTTGTGCCGGAGAAGTTCGAGGGGCAAGAGCGGATGCAGGGCCGGGAGCGAGAGTTGGCGTTCAGCGAAAGCCGCATCCTTCGCCTCCAAGCGGTTGCGGAGGATTCGTGCGCTGAGCCCCTTGCTCGCCTCCTCCCGGAGTCGGGACACCTCCGACCGGCTGCCCGCGTTCAGCGTGGCGGCAAGAATCTCATCGACCAACTCCTGGTCACGTCTCAGTTCGAGAAAACGACCGCCTCCCGTCTTGGCCAGTTTCGCGAACACCTCGCGGGTTTCGTTCGAGAGGAAAAGGGCGCTTCGGGTACTGGTGAAAACGGTGTGGAGTACGCCGTCCTTGGCCACGAAGCCCTTGACGAGGCGGAGCAGCTTCTTCGTCGTCCCGTCGTGGGGAGGGGCATCGCCGACAAGGACGGCCACCTTGCGAGCCGCCCTTGCGAATCGCATGCGGAAGGCCAGTTCGATCCCCTCGAGGACCGCTTCCGGCGTGTCGCCGCCTCCGTTGGCGGACAGGCGATCCAGGAAATCCACCGCCTGGTAGCGGTTCGACGTCAGGGGCAGACTGCGGGTGAGAAAGGCGTCTCCCTTGTCGCGATAGGCGACCACGCCGATGCGGAAGCCCACGTTGAACGCTTCGAGGAGGGTGATCAGATCGGAGAGTTTCTCCCGCGCCGCGTTGATCTCCCCCTCCATGGACCCGGTGGCGTCGATGACGAAGACGATGTCGAGTCCGCTCCTTTGGTAGCGCCCGACGGCGTTGCGCACGCGACTTCCCGCGGCGCGCCGCAGTCGACGCGTGAGCCCACCGTTGCGAGCGACGCTTCCCGTGAACCCGGGGGCTCCGCTGCCCAGCCCCGCCGCATCCACCGAGGAGTACCATTCGGGATTCTCGCCGGCTCCGTCGGGCGTGTCGATGTCGTCCGGGGCTTCGAGTTCGACGGGCTCGACTTCGGGGGGGAGCATCTCCGATTCCTCGTCCTCGGGCTCTTCCATGGTCAGCTCTTCGAGTTCATCGTCGCCGTCCACAGGTTCGTCGGAGAGGTCGAAACTGACTTCGGGGGGAGGGGGCGGCGTCGACGTAGCCTCGTCGAAGACCTTCATGATGAATATGAGGAGAAGGGCATGGAGGAGGAGTGAGAGGAGCAGCCACGGCGTATTCTTGAGCGCGTCCAGGAGCACCGAGTTGAAGTCGGCCTCATGGAGGCCGAGCCTGGTCGCTTGCTTGCGGTGGGCCTTGGCGCGCTCCGCGGCGATCATCGCCGGCGGAATGGGAAGGGCCAGGAGTTGATAGCCGGAGGGCATCACGTCGGCCGATGGATCGAGGAACACGGCTTTCACCGAGCCCGCTCGGAGGACGTCACCGCAGGAAAGACTGGCGGCTTCGACGCACGTCCCGTTCTTGAGAACTGGGTGGGACGGGGAGAGGGCGAAGACTTCGAAAGCTCCATCTTCGCGTCGCTGAACGAGAAAGTGTCGAGGAGCGACCCCCAGTCCTTGGATCACTCCCTCGCAGGCGGGGGCGGAACCGACGGTCGTGCGTTCACTCTGAAGAGGTAGGACGCGAGAATGGCCCGGTGAGCCGAGAAGCAGGACTGGACATTGGGCCGCCTGGATCTCGGCAGCTCTGAGAACATTCAATTCCATCCGGACTCCCGTCGCGTCACTGCGGGCTCGCAGACGGGTATCCTAACCGACGGGCGAGGCCCGCTCGATGAGATTCCCCATTCTCTGCACCGCTTCGAACAGGCCGAATTCGATGGCGTCGGCGATGAGGGCGTGCCCGATGTTGAGATCGTTCATTTCGGGAATGGAGGCGATGGGCTCCACGTTGTCGAAGGTGAGGCCGTGGCCGGCGTTCACGACGAGTCCCAGGCTCTGCGCCTCGGCCGCGGCTTGGCAAAGTTTTTCCAGCTGTCGACTGCGAGCAGAATCGCTCGATGCGTTGGCGTAGGCTCCGGTGTGCAGTTCCACGAGACGGGCGCCCGCCATGCGGGCGAGGCTGACCGCTTCCGCGTCCGGGTCGATGAACAGACTCACGAGAATGCCGTCGGCGGTGAGTTCTTCCACGACCGAGCGGATGCGATCCATGTGGTGTTTCAAATCGAGGCCACCCTCCGTGGTGAGTTCTTCCCGGTGTTCGGGGACGAGCGTGGCCTGCTCCGGGTGAATCTGTCGGCAGATCGCGACGATCTCTTCCGAGACGGAGAGCTCCATGTTCAGGGTCGTGCGGACCTTCTGCTTGAGTGTCTTCAGATCCGCATCCTGGATGTGGCGTCGATCTTCTCGAAGGTGCACGGTGATGCCCGCCGCCCCGGCTTGCTCAGCGCGGAGCGCAGCGGCGATCGGGCTGGGGTAGTCGACGCCGCGGGCTTCCCTGAGGGTGGCCACATGATCCACGTTGACGAAGAGCCGCGCCATGTCCGAATCTCCTTCCATGGGGTCCGATGACGGGAAGGGTATAACAGAGAATGCGGATCATAGCTGGAGAAGCCCGGGGGCGGCGGCTGGAGGAGCCCAAGGGCATGGTGTCACGGCCCATCCTCGACGGATTGAAGGAGCGGCTGTTCAATATTCTCGGGAGTCGCGCGGCGGGAGCCCGGGTTTGGGATGTCTTCGCGGGAGTGGGGAGCATGGGTCTGGAAGCTCTCAGTCGAGGCGCCGAGCACGCCGTGTTCGTCGAACGAGATCGGCGGGTCTTCGACGTTCTCCGTCGGAACATCCGGACTCTCGGCTTCGAAGACCGCGCCACGGCGCGCCGCACCGACGCCCTGGCTGTCGGACGGTCGAGTGAGGAGTCACCCGCCGATCTGATTTTTTTCGATCCGCCGTTTCCCATGGTTCTACGGGATGGGGACCGGGTCCTCGGCGCTCTCACGAGACTTGCCGAATCCGTCCTTTCTCCTGATGGAATCATCGTTTACCGGTCTCCGACGGAGTCGGCCCCTTGGCTGCCCGACTCCACCTTGAGCGAGGCCGATCGGCGCGAACACGGTGTGAATCGCTTGCAATTCTTCCAACTCGACTGAATGGACCTGGCGATCCTGCCGATAAAGACCCAGGAAATCGCTCCAAAATCAGCGAGTTACGAGGACATTCATCATGCGTAAGACCGTCGCTTTCGTCGCTCTGTTCCTCTGCCTGGGTTCGCCCTTGTTGGCCACCGGTGGGTGGTGGGACGACCTGTACGAGGAAAAGACCGTTCCCCTGGAACTCATCCTCAAGAACCCGACTTCGTTCCGGGGCATGGACGTGAGTTTCGTGGTCCAATTCCATCAACTGGGCAACATCGACAACCCCTACTTCACGCCGTTCGAGAAGGAGAACTACATCAACTTCTCCGTCTGGAGCGACAGCGCTCCGCTGTGGAGCAAGAAGGCCTACGGGGCCGATTACCCCTACATGTTCATCGATCGAATCACCAAGGAGTCCCACACGATCCTCACCGCCAGGCCCTACGACCGATTCCTGATCACCGGGCGCGTGGAGAGCATCTTCAGGGGCAAGCCTTGGATCGAAGTCGTCGGTATGACGCGCCTCGAGGGCAAGCTCGACGAGCCTTCCCTCATCCGCATGGTCAAGGCCTATCGCCTCAAGAAGATGCGCCGCTTCGACGCCGCCGCGTCCGAGTTCTCCAACGTGACCACGAAGAAACTTCCCGCCCATGTCGCCGCCCTGTGCGAGCGGGAGCAGGGCGTTTGTCTGGCTTCGGCCAATCGCTTCGGGGAGGCCCTCGTGCCCCTCGAGAAGGCGGCTGCCGTCCGGAAGGACGACAAGGAATTGCAGCGGGTCCTGGTCTTTTGCCGGGAGAAGCTGAAGAAGGAACCCGTGGTCCTCGTCAAGAAGGACAAGCATGAGACCGAGGACTCCAAGAAATAGACGTAGCGGTCGGGGTGCCCGTGGATCCCGTGCAAACGTTTCCATGCCGTAACACGTGTCGTCGCCGAAACACCCTCGGCGACGACACGTTTTCGCTTAAATCGCTTGTCGGACAGGGGGTAAAGGAATTTCGACAGGCTGGCACGGCCTCTGCAAACAGGACACGTGAATCGCGTCGGCGGGACCGATTCGAAGGTCAGCGGTGTCGAAGGATTGTGGCAGGGACTTCGACACGGGCCCAAACGGTGTCCCGGCGTGAGAGAGGAGTTCCGCGGTGACGGTGGTCCGGTTCGCCGGATCGGCGTCCCGCGGGATGAGGAATGACCCAGCCGGCGGCCGTCCCCATGAGGGGGCGGCCGCCACTTTTTTGGATTACCCGCCATCGGGCCTCGTCAGGAACGCGGCCGGGAGGACGGCTCGTCCCCGCGTCGCGATCCGATCGCGGGCGCCAGGCTGGGAGGTTCCTTGGCCGCGGGCCCCCGCGGGACTATTCTGGCGGCATGAATGACGTGAATGACAAGGGCGATGAAGAACGCCGGGAGGACGAGGGAACGCCGCGGATCGGGATCGATCAATTCGCGGCGGTGGAATTGAAGACGGGACGGGTGGTGGAGGCCGGTCCTCACCCGGACGCGGACCGCCTCTTGGTGATGCAGGTCGACGTGGGGGAGGAGAAACCCAGGCAGATTCTGGCGGGAATCCGTGCGGACTGGGACCCCGCGGAGCTCGTGGGCAAAACACTCGTCGTCTGCACAAATCTGAAGCCCGCCCGCCTGCGGGGCTTGGAGAGCCAGGGCATGATGTTGGCGGTGAAGGGGACGGAAAAGGTCTGGCCGCTCACCGTGGAGGGCGAGACCGCTCCCGGAACCCGCGTCACCTGAGCCCGAATCCGTCCGGGGCGATCCATGCTGGAAGAAATCCGTGTCGACAACCTGTTGCTCCTCGACCGACTGACGCTGAACTTCCATCCGGGCTTCAACGTCGTCAGCGGTGAGACGGGGATGGGTAAGTCCATGCTTCTTTCCGCCATCGGCCTGCTCTTCGGGGACAAGCTGCCTGCGGAACCCAAGTCGGCGCCGAAAGAGGTGCGGGTGGAGGGGCGGTTTCTCCTCACATCCGCCGAGAGAGAGTGCCTCACGGAGGGGTTGCGCGAGTTGGTCGATGACGAGCTCGTGATTCGCGTGGGGAGGAAACCCGGCGCCAACCAGCGCTGCTACGTCAACGGAAATCTGGTTTCGAGGAAAGAGTTGTCCTCGCTCCGCGGACGGCTCGTGGAGGTCCACGGACAGCGCGACACGCAAAAGCTCCTGCGGCCCTCCGAGCAGGTGGAGTTGCTCGATCGCTATGGGGGCCATCTCGAGGAGGCGCGCGAGGTCGCGAGGCTTCACGATGCCTGGCAGGAAGCCCTTCAGGCGGCGGCCCGCAGGGAAGAGCGCGAAGAGCAGCTTCGAGATCGGCGCGACCTGCTGGAGCTTCGCATTCGCACCCTGCGCGAGGCCGACCTCGTCCCCGGCGAAGCCGACCGGATCGGGAGGGATTTGAAGCGTCTATCGTCCGCCAAGACCTTGGCGTCTACGCTCGGCGAACTCGTGGAGCTGCTCGAAGACGAGGGGCGCAGGTTGGCGCTCACCGACGCCGCGGGGCGGCTGGAACGATCCGCCGCCGGCGACGAGGAGGTGAATGAACTCCTGGAGCGCATCTATGCGCTCACCGATCAATCGTCGGACCTGGCGTTGGATTGCCGCAAGCTGGCCTCCGCGCGTTCGAACCTGGACGGCGACCCGGTTCAGCTGGAAGAGCGTCTTGCAACCCTCCACGGGCTCATGACCCGTTTCCAAGCGGACGAGAGGGAACTTCTGCGGCGTCTGGAGACCTGGGAGATCGAACTCGCGGGCCTCGATGAAGAATTGAAGGCGCTCGCGGATTCGGAGAAGCACACGGTCGAACGGGAAGAGCGACTCAGGCACGCCGCCTCGCGATTGGCCGAACGTCGCGCCAAGGTCGGGGCGCGGCTCATCCGAGCGCTTCAAGAGGAACTGAAGGACTTGCGCATGCCCCAGGCTCGGATGCGCGTCGTTTCCGGCGAGGGAGAGGCCGCGCTGTCCCGGAGGGGCTTGGGCCAGCCGCGCTTCGAGGTGGCGACGAATCCCGGCCAGGACTTCGTCCCGCTCGAGAGTGCCGTCTCGGGGGGCGAACTTTCGCGGATACTCCTCGCTCTGGAGAGCGTCCTGGCCGCGGACGGCGATCTGCCGTTTCTGATCTTCGACGAGATCGAAGGAGGGGTGGGGCCCCGGTTGGGGGACGTGCTCGGAGCCAAGCTCGCGAGCTTGGCGAAGCACAGACAGTTGCTCTGTATCACGCACCTGCCTCAGATCGCCGCCAGGGCCGAACGCCACATCACCGTGACGAAGTCGGTCGAGGGCGGCATGACCCGCGTGAGGGCTACGACCCTCGATGGAGAACGTCGTTGTCGCGAGATCGCCGCCATGCTCGGCGGTGGTGACGACCAACTGGCTCTGGCTCAAGCGCGGAAGCTTCTGGGCGGCCAAACCGTCGAGGAGGCCGCCTCGTGAAAGGACTCCTCGCCACAAGGCCGTACCTTCGTCCCATGATCTGGGCCGGAAACCGTCTGGGAGTCGCTCCCTCGGGGGAGGGGCGCGTGGGTGAGGCGCTCGACGTTTCCGGACTTGGCCACATGTCATCCTTCGTGTCCCATGCCCCCGACGAGTTTCGTGCCCTGGCCGGCGCCTACGGCGAGTGGGCGGCCCACCTCGTGGGGGGGGCGGAGCCGCCGGATCGATTGCCTTTGCTCGTGAAGAGGATCGATGCCGGGGACGAGTTGTCCATTCAGGTGCATCCGAACGACGCCTTGGCGATGGCCTTGGAAGGCGAGCCCAATGGCAAGCACGAGGCTTGGGTCATTCTTGCGGCCGAGCCCGGCGCGAGGATCTACCTCGGCTTCAAGGAGGGGGTGACCCGGAGGGCGGCCGAGCAGGCATTTCGCGAGGGATGTCCCCGCGACCTGCTGCGGGAAATCCCCGTGCGGCCGGGAGACGTGGTGCCCGTCCCGGCCGGATGCGTGCATGCCATCGGCAAGGGGATCTATCTTTTCGAGGTGCAGCAACCCTCTTCCATCACCTACCGGCTGCACGATGTGGATCGCCCTCAATCGGGAGGAGCCCGGCCCCTTCATCTGTCTCAGGGTTTTCAGGCCATGGACTTGGGGGCGAGGCCGGAAGTGCGGCGTTCCGACATTTTCCGCTCCGAGGCTGAGCCGGGCCGGCGGGTTCTCTGTGACATGCCCACGTTCCGCATCGAGTCATTTCGGATCACGGAATCCGGGGGACCGCAGGAGGTGGCGAGCGGCCGCCTCGCGGTCGTGCAGGTCGTTTCGGGGACGGTGGCCCTCGTGCGCGGCGAGGAAAGTCTGGAGCTGGCCGGCATGGGGGCGACGGCCCTCGTTCCCGCGAAAGGGGGCGCCTGGAGCCTCCGGTCCTCCGAGGCCTCCCTCCTTCTCGCCTTTCACCAGTGAACTCCGCTTGATGCGCGAGCCTCTGTCACGGAAGATGCCCCATGCCCCGAGAACGACTCCACAAGGTCTTGGCCCGCGCCGGCGTGGCCTCACGCCGACATGCCGAGGAGCTCATCGCCAACGGCCACGTGTCCGTGGACGGCGTCGAGATCCGTTCCATGGGTGTCATGGTCGATCCCGAGACTCAGGATATCCGTTTCGACGGGGAGAAGATCCGGCTGGAACCCCCTGCCTACTACTTGGTGAACAAGCCCAAGGGGTATCTCTGCACGAGTGACGATCCCCAGGGGCGTAGGACGGTTCTCTCCTTGGTGCGGGACAAGAAGGCGCGGCGACTCTACACCGTGGGACGGCTGGACGAGGAGTCGGAAGGGCTGATCATCGTCACGAATGACGGCGCCTTCGCGAACCGGGTGGCGCATCCTCGCTACGGAGTGACGAAGACCTACCGCCTGAAGTTGCATGGGTACCTCGACGAGGAGGATCTCAAGAAGGCGCGCGCCGGAGTCTGGCTCAGTTCCGGTCGGACGCCTTCCATCTACGTGCGGCTGGAAAGACGTTCCCAGCAGTTTTCCGAGGTCACCGTGAAGATCAGGGAGGGGCAAAACCGTGTCCTCCGTCGCGTCTTCGCTCGTTTGGGGCACGCCGTCGTGCGCTTGCAGCGGGTTCGCATCGGGCCGATCATGGCGAAGGGATTGAAGAGGGGCGCCGTGCGCGTGCTGAAGCCGGACGAGGTCAAAGCCTTGCTCGAGGCTTCGGACCCGTCGAAACCCTCGGATCTCCCGCCGCCGCCGAGGCGGCGGCGTGGGGCTCCCGCCCGCTCCCGGGCCTCGTCGTCGGAAGGGGGGGCCGGGCGCGGTGGCCGAAAGCCATCCCGAGGCACCGGGGCGCGGGGTCGTTCGCAGCGTCGTTCCCGGCCCGGACCACGCCGCTCCCGCTGAGACGACAACGACCGAGGCGTACCACCATGGAGCGGCGACCCCCTGTTCGCGAGCGCCGCGACCATCCTTGACGTTCTGATTCTTCTCTCACGGAGGCACGGAGACGTGGAGAAGAACGTTGCGGATCGATGGTCGTCCGATCCTGAGTGGCCGATGCATCTTTGCGACTCTGCGTCTTCGTGAGAGCCCTCTTCCTTGCTGCCTTGCTCGGCAGTTCCTTGGGGCGCAGAGCATGCTCTGCACATTGAAGCGCAGCGCAGACAGGTCGAGCGGAAGGACTACTGGTAGCGGCCTTCGGCGTCCTGCTCACCTTTTTCAAGACGGTCCGGGGGAATGAAGTAAGGGAAGTTCACGGGGCGCTCCATGAGGACCTGGAAGCCGGATTCTCCCCGCTTGATCACCCACATCTTGGTGCGCCTGAGGAGGCCCTTCTCCGCGGTGACGAAAATCGAAAACACGTCGCTTTGGACGGTGATCCATGGAGCGATTTTCGAGTAGACCTCGTCGCCGATCCCCTCGACCTTGTCCCGAAGATCCGCGATCTGGCTGAAGGGGGCGCCTCCGGTGGGATCGGGTTCGTTCTCGCCCCGGCTCTCTTCGAACTGATTGATCAGCGAACGAGATTCTCGCTCCTGTTCCTCCGCCGCGGTCTCGCGGGCGTCGAGGATCCGTTCGGCGAGGAAGACGTTCTTGGGTTCGAAGAGAGCGGACAGGACGGGAAGCGGAGCCGTGTTGATGTTGACCTGCATGTCGGTCCAGATGGTCACGAAACGGAAGAGGCCGGGGACCAGGGTTTCCCCCTCGTTCGTCGTCTGATCCCAAAGGATCGCAGGATCGATCCCGGGGATGTAGAGCAGCTCCGCGATGTCGTTCATTCCGCCCGGTTTCTTGGTGGGGGGCGTGGGGAGGGTGCCGAAGGGCTTGTCCTCGTCGCGGGTGATGAAGGAGAGGATCTGGTCGCCAATCTCCTGGCCGTCCGCGGCGCCAAGGTCGAAGTCACTCCATTCGTCTCGAAATCGATCGATGAGTTCGGAGAACCGCCGGACATCGTCCCGACGCTTCCGCTCATCACTGGTCGCCAAGCGGAAGACGTTGAACTTCGCGTTCTCGTCGAAGATCTCGATGTAGAGAGTGACCTGCTCCTCTTCCTCACCGTCATCGTCAAGAAGGAACTCCTCCGACGCCACGTCGGCGGGAGTCAATTCATTGTCGACGAAAAGCGGGTACCAAGAGTCGTTCGTGCTGTCGAGTTCCGTGTTTTGACGGTCTTCGCGGAGGATGGCGAGGGCGCGTTCCAAGCCGGATCGGCAGGCGGCTTCCAGTTGGGCATCGACTTCGACGTTCTTCGTGATGAAGGTTTCGATGCGAGACGTATGGGCCACCTCGAAGCTGACGATGAGCAGGAGGAACACGGCAATGAGTGCGAGAACCAGGGCCGAGCCTTCTTCATTCCGTCGTCGCTGCCGTGACATGTGGGTGACCTCCCGAATCAACCGTCCTTGGACGCTTTGCCCTCGGGTTTCTTCCCGTCTTCGACCGGCGTTTCCGTGTCCTCGTCATCGGTGGGGAGGACGGGCGTGATGAGACGCCGACGTTCGGCGCTCGGGTCCATGATCCGGGGCGTCACGAAAAAGATCAGGTTGCTTTGTAGGACCTGGCGGGAGTGGCTTGCAAAGAGGAAATTCAAGATCGGGATCTCGCCGAGGACGGGAACCCGGTTCTCGCTGTCCAGCTTGTTGCGAGTGAGGAGGCCGCCCAGCACGACCGTGTCGCCGTCGTAGACATCCATGTAGGTACTCACCCGTCGCGTCGTGATGACGGGATTCGTGACGGTCACGTCGTTGGACACGAAGGTGCTTTCGCGGGTCACGGCCTCGACGCTGGACGTCAGCGAGATTCTCACCAGGTCCCGCCCCACGACCTTGGGATTGATGAACAGTTTCACGCCCACCTGCTTGAACGACGTGGTGATGGTCGAGAGGCCCGACCCCGAGAACTTCGGTTCGAAGAACGGAATGTCCTCGCCGGCGACGATTTCGGCGGAGTAGCCGTCGAGCACTCGGATCTGTGGGGCGGAAAGTACGTTCGTCTTGGTGAACAGCTTGAGGGCGCGAATGAGAAAGTCGACCTGGACGCCGTTCGTGATCGTCCCCAGGTTGATCATGAGGGGCGTCGTTCCTGTCGCCGGGTTGAACGAGGCGCCTTGTCCGGGGATCTCCGGCAGTCCGAGAATCGTGGACGCCTTGTTGAAAAACGTCGCCGTCGGTGAGTTGGGGTCGTTTTCGACGGACTGGAAGAACGTGTCGATGCCGAAGCTGAGGGTGTCCGCCTCCAAGACCTCGACCACGCGCACGGAGATCTCGATCTGAGGAATACTCTTTTGAACCCCCACGAGAACGTCAGTGACGACGTCGACGTCCTCGAGAGATCCCGTGATGACCAAGGGCTCCAGAGTGGAATCCTTCAAGATTTGAGGAGCGCCGTTGTTGGGGTCGCGACGCAGCTGGGGGGGCAGAGCGGGGTTGGCCTTCACCTCGACTCTTTTCTCGACCACCTCTTTCAGTCCGGTCAGGTAGGGGATGTAGGAAGCGGGTTCTCCCTTGTTCATCCAGACGATCCGCATGATGCGTCCGTCGACCAGTTCAATATCAGGGTAATCCCACCCGCCGGCTTCCGCCGGCGGTCGCAGATCCAACTGGTCGAGGGCTCGAACCGTCACCGGTGCATTGAAGATGTGGGAGAAGGATTCCTCGCTGCTTTCGGTACAGGAGACCGCGAGGCAGAGGGCGAGGAGGAATGAGCAAACCGTGGCGCGCTTCACCTTCACGACGCCTGGTTGTCGACCTCCTCGGGAAGCGCATCGATCATCTTCTGCGTGACGTCTTCGGCCTCGCATCCCTTGCACTCGATGGCTCCGTCCTCGGCCACGATGTCGAACTTGCCTTCCTTTCGAACGGCGGCCAGGGCCGCCGCGAACTTGTCGTTGGCGGCCTTGAGGAGAATGAAGTACTCGGCATCCTTCTTGTCGAGCTTCTTCTTCTTGATGACCTTCCACTCGGGGATGGCGCCGAAGACCTTGGCGGTGGAGAGGATCGCGGGTGCCTTGAACTTGGACTTCTTCTTGATGGTGGCGGGGTAGTACACCTTCGCCGCGTCCAGGACCTTGACGCTCACCTTCTGCGCCGTGGCCGGCGAGTTCAGGATGAAAAGAGCCAGGATGAGGGCGCCGAGGAATGAAACCGTGCCTCGTCGGGAAGAATAGGTGACGATGTCGCCAATCATGACTGCCTCCTGGGGATCCTTGGATCCCGGATTCTCGGTCCACCGTCCGCACACCGTCTTGGTCGCAAGCACTGCGTGGATGCTAACTCTATGATTGTCGACTGAAAACCCCTGCAAACTCAAAGGGTTAGGGACCGGCTTGGGGAGCGGGCCCTCGTCCCTCGGGTGTCCAGACATGGAGGGTGCCCGTTCCGCCCTGCCAGGCCGACTGGGCCGCGTTCCCCGCGGTTTCCACGAGATCTTCGGGATTCTGCATGGTTTCCGGATCAAATCCGGCCAATCCGGCGACCGCACGGAGGCCCTGCCCGTCTTCCAGCGACGAGACGTAGCGCTCCGAGATGCCCGAGAGCACGCGCTCCATCATGGCCTGAGCCCCGGCAAGGTCCGTGTGGGGCAGGAGCAGACGAAACGTGGCTGCGTCGATTCTGGACAACACATCGATGTCACGGGACTCGCAAAGCAGAAGGCCGGCGACTTCGTTGAGTTTTTGTCGCCACTCCGAGTCCGTGTCGGAGATCTCACCCGGGGCGTCCAACTGCAATTCCACCAGGGTGAGAGGGATTCCGAAGCGCCGTGTGCGCTTCACCTCTTCCGCGAGTTTCACCTGCATGTAGGGCGCGTTGTACAGGCCCGTCAGCGGGTCGGTGATGTGAGTGACGATGGGGTTTTCCGCCCTGAGATTCTTCGACGATGTTTCCAACAGACGGGAGAGATCGTCCTCGGGAATCGCTTCCTGGGCATGATCCGGGGCCTCGAGGCGGTCCTCTTGGCAAAGGGCGCGAAGCTTCGCCGCCAGCGCCCCCTCGGGGATGCCCCCCGTTTCGTCCCTTTGCAAGATGGCGTCGGCGCCGCAGATCAGCGCTCGGTTTTCCGTGTAGGTGTCGCCCGCATCGATCATGACGAGGACGCGCAGATGGGGGCGTGAATCCTTCAATCGCTTCAGAACGGTGAGACCGTTCATGCGTTGAAGCAGCGCTTCGATGACCACGGCATCGGGGACGTCTTTCTCGACGCGACGAAGGACATCGGGGCCCGAACTGGTGGCCTGGACGCGGAAACCGTCCGTCTCCAGCGTCTCCCGATATCGGCTCAGGATTTCGCTATCGTAATGGGCCAGAACCACCGTGGGTCTTTGGGGCATCGCATATTCCTCAACGCGTTCCAATCAGGATCTTGAGCGATACCGGGGACGGAGGGCAAACGTGTCTCCTGCCGGGCCGGTCCTCGGGGGATCGGGCCGCGGCGATGAAGCGGGGACGGGAGGGCTTGGGTCCGAGGCCATCTCGGTCGATATAGAAAGGAACCTGGAGGACTCGAGCACCGATGAGCGACACCCGTTCCGATTCCCCGATGCGCATGGAGGCGAGGGAGCCCGCGGACGGACGATTCCTCGGGGACGCGGAGGAGTCGGAACTGTTTCGAACCTGGCCCTACCGGGACCGCCGGGTGGAGCGGGACCGCCGCGGTCGTCCGACGTCTCCGTGGAGAAGCCTCCTTTTCGGCGGGAAGCGCGCCGCGGGTCGCCGCAAGGGCGAGGACAAGAACATTTACGTCGATGTCTACGGGCGTCGCGAAGTCGTCCTCGTTCTGCTCATTCTCGTACTCAATGTTCTCGACGCCTATTTCACCCTGGACTACATCCAGAAGGGCGGCTCCGAGGCGAACCCGGTCGCCCAAGGGCTTCTGGACCTCGGGAATCACTGGTTCATCTACGCCAAGTCGCTGCTTGTGGCGCTCTGCCTCGTTTTCCTCCTCGTCCACAAGAAGTTCGTCTGGGTCGATCTCGCTCTCGGTTTTCTGGTGACCTTCTATTCCCTCCTCCTGGGCTACCACATCGTCTTGCAAGTGCGTTACTTTATGGCTCACTGACCGACGACTTGACCTCGAATGTCAGGTCTCCTTTACGCGAATCCGGCGGCCGGCGTGGTTTTCGGCCTCCGAGGGCGAAACCATCGGGCCCGAGATTTGCATGGCGGTTCGAGACGGAGACCCATTCCCATGGCCTGGCTGCACCGCGATGATCTGGAAGACGAGTCCGCATGGTTTCGCCTCGACACGGAGGCCATCCTTGGGTCCGGGTCCGACTGCGATCTCACGCTGGACGCCCCTGGAGTCTCGCCTCGCCACTGCCGCGTCGAGAACAGAGGGGGGCGCTGGCGGGTGGTGGATCTCGCCTCGGAAGGGGGAACACGGGTTCGGGGGACAGACGTTTCGCAACTGATTCTCACCGACGGCGATGTGATCGAACTGGGCGGGGCATCGCTCCGATTCCACCGGAGCCGTCCTCGGGCGTCGGAGGCCGTCGATGGGGCGGAGACGACGAAATCCGGTCGGCGGGGTCGACCGGTCGTTTCCCCTTGGTTGCTGGGGGCCGCCGTCCTGGCCCTGGCCGGCGCGGCCTACAAGGGCATGTTCAAGAACGAGACGCCCTCCAACGTCACGTCCTCGCGAGGCGAGCCGGTGGCGAAGGCACCCGCCGAGGACGCCTCCAGGGGGACGAACCACAGCGCGGACGTCCCGGCGGGCGAGGGCGGCTCTCCGCTCGACCCGGCGACACGCGCCCTTCAGAGCCGCATTCGGCCCCTGGAGGCGTCACGGCGTTGGGGTGAGGCGGTGCGGCTCGTCTCGAAGGCTTCGGAGGAGTCCCCGCGGAATCTGGACTTGCTGGAGCTGGAGGTGGACCTGCGGGCCAAAGCCGTTCGCGAACTCGAACTCTTGGAGCGGAAGTGGGAGAGCCTCGGTAAAGAGGGGGATTGGGACCGAATCCGCGAGGATGCGCAGCGCGTCGCGTCACGCTTCGCGGGGACGGGGCTCGAGGTGCGACTCCAGGACTGGGCGTCTCTCGCCGCCTTGCCGCCGCGCCGTTCATCGTCGGACGGGACGGCCCCGAAGACCGCGTCAGGCGAAGACTCCGCCAGCCCTCGTTCGAGCCTGAGCCCGACGGCCGAGGGGGCCGCGGTGTCCCGCGCCGAGGCCCTGGCCGCTTCGTGTCGGTGGCGCGCGGCCGCCGATGTTTTTCGGCGTCTCGCCGAGAACGGCGGGGACGGCGCGAAGCGCCGGCTCTGGGAGCAACGTGCCCGTATCCTCCAGGCTCTGGGAGACCTCAAGGCTCGGGTCATCGTCGACGTGAACGAGGAGAAGCGCCGCGGCGTGACCCTGCGTATCGGGACTCTCGCGGCTCGCTGCGTGGCCGCCGACGAGGAATTGGTTCAGATCAAGCTCGGGCGCGGCGAGGAGGAGTGGGCCTGGAAGGACATCCCGGCCGATCGTCTGCTCGCCCTTTTCGATTGGGCGTCGGTGAGCCCAGAGGAACGTCTGCAGTTCGCCCTCGCCGCCCATCACTTGGGGGACGCGGAACGGGCGAAAGCCGCTTTGGGCGAAGCGGCGCGGGATCCGGCATCCAAGGGTCGAGCGGACGAACTCTTCGCGCTGTGGACGGGCGTCGACCGACCCGCCGGCGGATTCGTCCTCCTCGACGGCCGGCTCATGACCCCCGAGGAGGCCGAGGCCCGACGATTGGCCTCGCAGGCGAGAGCGCTCGCCCGTCAGGCTTCGACGGCGAGCGATGGCCGGTTCAAGGAGATCTGTTTGGAGCTGCGGGCGATGGGGACTCCGGCCCGAGACGTTCTGGATGAGATCGTGAGGGCGCGCTTCGGGCGGGAACTCGAGCGGGCGCGCAAGCTCAAGGTCTTCCAGAGCATCGCGGCGGCTCGCGCCAAGGTCTTCGACGAGCTGGAAGCGCGGCGCAAGGCCGCTTTGACACTCATTCGTGACCCGGTCCGCTATCCCTACCCCTACGGACCGAATCAGAAAGAGGTTCAAGCCGAGGTGGATGCGCTGGTGCAGAAGATCCGCGACGTCTATGAGCATCCGGCGGCCTACCTGGAAGGAGAATTGAAGTCGCTCGCGGCGGCCCATGAGTCCTTGAGGGTTCTTCGGGGCCTGCAGCCCGCCGACGCCCACGCGCCCATCGATCCGGACAGCCTCCTCGACGAACTCGATCGTGCCCTCGACGTGTCGCATCACGGTTTGAAGCCGTCCGCGCAGAAGGCTGCCGCGGAGGTCCTTCGTTTCAACGCCGAGATCGCGAGTTCGATCACCGATGACGAGCGGGAACTGCACCGCCTCACGAACCTCTATCGCATGATGATGGGGTTGCGTCCCGTGAAAATCGACGAGGCTTTGGTTCGGGCCGCCCGCAAGCACTCCCAGGAGATGATGGACCTCGACTATTTCGCTCACGCATCTCCCGTGAAGGAACACCGTACGCCCTCGATGCGCGCGGCGGCGGAGGGATGGGGGGGAGGAGTCTCCGAGAATATCGCTCGCGGTGCCCCCACGCCCGCCGGTGCGCTGCGCGGTTGGCTGCACAGTTCGGGACATCACCGCAACATCGTGGGGGCGGGATGGACCCATCTCGGCTGCGGCAAGGCCAAGGGGGGAGCGTTCTGGACGCAGAACTTCGGGAAGGGCTCTTCGTCCGCCCTCTCGAAGGAGAAGAAGGCCCCGAAACCGGGGGCTCCGAAACACTGAAAACCCGGTTTCGTCACCCGTGGAGCTCCGTCGATCCGTTTTTTTTTTCACCCAGCCATCATGCCCTCGAATCCGCAAGAAAATGCCATTTGGAGGACTTTTGTGGGGTTTTTGGACGATTCTCTGCCGTAGGACTCAACACCCGGACCCCAAATTCCGAAAAAAAACAGTTGACGGGGGTGGAACCTTCTCTATGTTAGCCACCGTCAGCCACGCGTTGGCTGATGGACATCGACCGGAAAGCGTCAGCGAACCGGCCGGGTCCGAAAGGGCAAACCACTCGAAAGGGTGGGGCGCAAAACTAAAGGGCCTTCCCCGCTGTTCCGGCGGAAAGGCAGCCAGTTGCCGAAGACCAGGGGAATCGCATGACGCACATGAAGACCGACCAACGTTGCCAAGGGAGCCATCGGGTCGGTTTTTTCGTGTCCGGAATCGGCACCGGACCGCGTTGCGGCGCCTCCCCGTTTTCGAGTCGGCCCACGAAGCCGACCGTGGAGGAGTGAGAATGGTTCAGGTCGCCGTCAAGTCCACCCGTGCGAAGAACAAGGCCGAGTCCGAAAAGCTCGACATCCTTTGGAAGACCTACAAGCGCACGGGAGATCCGAATCTGCGCAACGTGCTCATCGAGCACTACTACCCCCTGGTCCGCTACATCAGCGAGCGTCTCCTGGCGACATTGCCGAAAAGCATCGACCTCGAGGATCTGGTCAGCGCGGGTCTCTTCGGACTCATGGACGCCATCGACGGATTCGACCTCTCCCGCGGCATCAAATTCAAGACCTACTGCACGACGCGCATCCGCGGGAGCATCCTCGATGAGTTGCGTTCCCAGGATTGGGTGCCCCGTCTCGTTCGTCTGAAGGCCAACAAGATCAACAAGGCCTACCGCGCTCTCGAAAGCCGTTTCGGCCGGGAGCCCACGGACATGGAGATGTGTCGCGAAATCGACTGCACGCTCAGCGAGTACCATCGCATGGTCGAGGACGCCCAGCCCGTGACCATCTACTCACTCTCCGACAAGTGGGATGAGAACAACGACGATCACAGCCTCGAGAAGTCGGAAATCCTCGCGGACGTGAAGAGCGAGAGCCCGGTCGAATCGTTGAACCAACGGGACGTGATCGAGGCGGTGACCCGCAATCTCTCTCAGAAAGAGAAGCGGATCGTCATCATGTACTACTACGAGGGGCTCACGATGAAGGAGATCGGCCGCGTGCTCGATCTCACCGAGTCGCGGGTTTGCCAGATCCACACGAACGTTCTTCAGCGCCTGAAGGAGCAGCTCCAGAAGAATCGCCAGTCGCTCATGGCTTGAACTCGAATCTCGTCCTGAGACACTGAGCCATGGTTCAAGGGCGGTCTCCTCTTTCGAGTCTGGCGCGATTCCTCTCGGGAGAGTGGCTCTGGCGGATCGCCGCCGCGGCTTGGATGGGGATGATCTTCTGGTCCAGCAGTCGGACCTGGGAGGGAGTGGGAGGAGGATTCCCGGGCATGGGGAACCTCTTCCATGCCCCGCTTTATGCAGTGCTCGCCTTTTTCTGGGCGGGCGCTTTGGGGGCGTGGCGCCAAGTCGGGAGGCGCCTTTCCCTCGCGTTTCGACTCGCCGTGGTGATGGCCGTACTTTGGGGAATCCTCGACGAGTGGCACCAGTCCTTCGTACCAGGACGGGACCCGGATGTCTTCGACGTCCTCACCGATCTCCAAGGAGCGATTCTGGGTACTCTTGTCCTCGGGTTCATCAAAGGGCCCAGGGACCTCACCCCCCGCCGGGCGCGGCAGTCGGTCGCTCTGGCCTTGGGAATCTTCGCCACGAGCTTGGGTCCGCCATTTTTCCAGAGATACTTCGGAAGCTGAGACGTCTTACAGTGAGGAGCGGTCGATACCGCATCAGATACCGAGGGAAAGGCGATGCCCGTCACCGTTTGGAAATGCCGGGCCTTATCCCACGAACGAAGAAACAACGACCCCCCGAACCGATGAGGAGAAAAAACATGACTCGTACGATTCGCCCCCTGGGAATGACACTGGCCGCCGCGGCCCTCCTGACCCTATTCATAGGCGGTGGCGCCTGGGTTCTCACGGATGACGCGACCCATGCCGAGGCCGGTTCCTTCCGCATCGAAGCCGCTCTCCCGACGGACTGCTTGCTCCACGTGTCCTATGACGGAGTCGCCGGCGCCAAGAACTGTCGCAACCTTGCGCTGAGCCAGTTGTGGGAAGAGCCGCAGATGAAGGCTTTCCTCAAACCCGCCATGGAAATGCTCGACGCCATGAGCGAGGAGATGGCGGGCGAGCTGGAGCAGAACACGGGGCTTTCTCTCTCCGACCTGGAGAGCCTCGGCGAAGGACGTCTGACCTTCACGATCGTCGATCTGGCGATCAAGGATGCGAACGGACCTCCGGACGTGGACGCCCTGATCACCCTCGATCTCGGCAGCAACAAGGAGTTGGCGGGCAAGCTGGCGCAGATGGCTGCCGGCGCTGCCGAGCAGGGTATGGGCATCGCTCCCACCGAAGTCACGATCGCCGGCAATCACGGACTGGCCTTCGATTTGGACGGGCTCTCCGCCTACCTCGTCACGGCCGGCAACCACTTGGTCCTCGGCACCAACAAGACGACCTTGTCGGGCGTGCTTGATCGCGTCAAGGCCGGCGTCACGTCCGGGGGGTTGATCGACAACGCCGAGTTCACGAGTGCCATGGCCAAGGTGTCTCCCATGCGTCAAGGCGTGTTTTCGATGTACGTCAATTTGGGCAAAGTGATGCACATGATCGAGAACTCTCCGGTGGCGGACGAGCAGGAATTCGGGATGCTGATGACCTTTCTGGACGTCACCGGCTTGACCGAGTTCCAGAGCGTGGCCTACGCCATGAACTTCGAGGGGCGCGCGATCGTCGAGCGATTCCACATCAGTGTTCCCGACGGGCTGTCCAAGACGATCTACGGGGCGATCCCCGCGGGCGACGGCAAGTACCGGGTTTTGGACATGGCTCCTCAGGACAGCCTTCTGGCGGAGGGGTTCCGTCTCGACATGTCGGTCCTCGCCGACCGCCTCATGGCGGCGCTCCGCGACTTCGACAAGGACATGGCCGCCAACGTCGACGAAGAGCTTCAGGGCATGACCGATCAGCTCGGCTTTTCGATCATGGACGACCTGTTGCCGTCGATCGGCCAAGAGATGGGGTTCTGGATGGCGCCGTCACCCTTCGGCGGCCTCATCCCCGAGATGATGGTGGCCGTGCAGCTGAAGGACTCGGACAAGTTTTTCTCCTGTATTCGCAAGGCTTCCGCCATGCTCCCCCGCGAGGGCGCCATGCGGTCGTTCAGCTTCATGGGGCATGACATCAACTACCTCGACACGGGTATGTTCGTCAACCGTTCGGACGACTTCGGACCCGGCATCAAGCCTGCCTGGATGGTCGATGACGGCTACCTGATGATCGGGCTGGCGCCGCAGGCCCTGAAGAATTACCTGGCGTCCAAGTCGCACCAGCGATCCGGTCTCGCCGGCAATCCGGACCTCGTGGAAGCCATGACCCATTTCCGCCGTTCGAATCCCGCGGCCGGCAACACGGGTGTCGTCTACATCGACACCGGGCGTCTCATGGTCATGGCGATCGACACGCTGCTTCCGATCCTGCAGAGCGTCGATCTTCCCGATGAAGTTCCCGTGGATCTGGCTCTCTTGCCGACCACGGACGTCTTTCAGCGCCACATCTTCGGATTCACCGAAGCCATGAGTCGGTCAGACACGTCCTTCACCACCGAGATCTACAGTTGCACGGGCTACATGCCCATGGCGATCGGCGTCGGTGCCGCGGCGGGCGCAGCGTTCTTGACGTCGGTGAGGGAGCCCGCTGACGACTGGGACGAGTGGGAAGACGACAAGTAGTCCCCGGTTCGGAACCTGATTCGACACAGGGAGCGTCGACCCTCGAGGGTCGACGCTCCGACTTTTTTTCGGCTTGAACAGGGGAACGGGAAACGGCGAGGACGAGAGATGGCTGGGAATGCCCTCTCTCGCACCCCGAAGCCCGCCGACGGCAACCGGAGCGACAGCCATGAGATTGCCCCACGACCCCCGCGCTCTCGCGGAATTGCGTTCTCCAACCGAGGAGGAGCCTTGGCGCATCCTTGTGAGCGGGTGCATCTTCGGGTGGAAGGTGGCTGTGGACGGGACGACGTACGGTCTCGACCAGGATCGCCCCGCGTGGCTCTCCTCGTCTCGGGTTCGGCTCATCCCGTTCTGTCCGGAGGATTACCTCCTCGGAACCCCCCGGGCGATGCCCGACCTCCACGGCGGGGACGGGTTCGCGGTTCTGGACGGTCTGGCCCGTGTGCTTGATCCCAGCCGCCGGGATCTCACCGCCCAGGTTGTCGCCGGCGCGGAGGAGATGACCCGTATCGCCCGCCAGAATCGGGTGGATTTCGCATTGATGACCGATCGTAGCGGAGCGTGCGGCAGCCAGGTCATCTCGGTCGGTTGTCGCCTCGAGGCCCCGGTTGCGTACCGCAAGGGAGTGGGAGTCGCCACCGCAATGCTCTTGCGGGAGGGATTCCACGTCGTGAGTCAAAGGGACTACAAGACCCTCGAGATCCTTCGTTCCAAGCTCGAGACGGGGTATGAGCCCGACCCGGCCGCGCGCGATCATCACGAACATCCCTGGGTTCTCGAGAACCTGTAGATTCGAGTTGCCGGGGAGTCGAAGGGCCACCCGATCCGGGTTAGGTTCGGGGGACGAAGGAGGTCCCCATGGACGATGTCTATTCGAATCCCCTGGTCGAGCGCTACTGCAGCCCGGAGATGGCGCGGCTGTTCTCGCCGCGCCGGAAATTCACGACATGGCGCAAGCTGTGGTTGGCGCTGGCGGAAGCCGAGCACGAGCTGGGTCTGCCGGTGACGCGTGAGCAGGTGGAGGAACTCCGTGCGCACCTGGACGATCTGGATCAAGAAAAGGCGGCCAAGTACGAGAAGGAATTGCGCCACGACGTCATGGCCCAGGTTCACGTGCTGCGGGATCAATGTCCTCTTGCCGGGCCGATCGTGCATCTGGGCGCGACCTCGTGCTACGTCACGGACAACACGGATCTTTTGTTGATCCGGGAGGCCCTCCAGAGGGTCATGGCGCGTCTGCGCAGGGTCCTCGTGCGCTTGGACGCTTTCGCCATGGCGGAAAGGTCGACGCCTTGCGTGGGCTACACCCATTTTCAGCCGGCGCAGTTCACCACGGTGGGTAAGAGAGCCTGCCTATGGCTCCAGGATCTCCTCATGGACCACCTGGAGCTCGAGAACACGCTGGGCGTCCTCAAGTTCCGGGGGGTGAAAGGGACGACGGGCACGCAGGACAGCTTTCTGAAGCTCTTCGGCGGCGACGAGGACAAGGTCGAGGCCTTGGACGCCCTGGTCTGCAAGAAGATGGGCTTTGAATCCCGATTCCGGATCACCGGGCAGACCTATCCTCGAAAAGTGGATGCCCGCGTCTTGCAGTCGCTCTCCAGCTTGGGGCAGAGCGCGCACAAGATGTCCACGGATCTCAGACTTCTCTGCCACATGCGGGAGGTGGAGGAGCCCTTCGAGTCGAAGCAGATCGGTTCCTCGGCCATGCCCTACAAGCGCAATCCGATGCGAGCGGAGCGGGTCGGGGCGCTCTCCCGATTTCTGATCTCCCTTTCCGACAACGGTGCGCAGACCGCGGCCACTCAGTGGCTGGAGAGAACGCTCGACGACTCGGCGAACCGTCGCATGAGCCTGCCTCTCGCCTTCATGGCCGCGGACGCGATCTGCATCATCCTCGAGAACGTGGCGGGCGGCTTGGTGGTTCGGCGCGCGGTCATCCGTCATCACCTGGCGGAGCACGTGCCGTTCATCGCCAGCGAAGAGCTCATGATGCGTGCGGTGGAGAAGGGCGGTGATCGCCAGGAACTTCACGAAATCATTCGCGGACACGCCTTGGCCGCGGCCCATCGCATGAAAGAGGAGGGCGGAGCCAACGACTTTCTGGACCGATTGCTGGCCGAGCCCGCGTTTCAGCTCGATGAGAAGGATGTCGCGGATCTTCTGCGTCCTGAGCGTTACGTCGGGCGTGCGCCCGCACAGGTCGAACTTTTTCACGCCGAGGAGGTCGAGCCTCTGCTGAGGCGGTTTCCCGAGGACGCCTGCGAGGACGAGCCGGAGCTGAGAGTTTGAGAGCTCCTCTCGCAGATGAGATCGGTGTTTCCACGTCGCTTTTTCCCAATGAGGAGGGGGCGCTCGTCTCCGCCGTCGAGGCGGCGATGGCGGCCGGTGTTCCGAGCATCACCGTCGATGGTTTCGTCGCCGCTCGGGATGCCGAGCGCGCGGCGCGGCTGTGGCGCGAGGCCGGAGGTCGAACGATGGCGGTCTCCGTGCGTCTGGAAGCGACAGGGGATCCAACCTCGTCAGATCCCTCGATCGCCGCCCGGGGAGAAAGGCGTCTGGGGCGGGCCGTGGAGCTGGCGCGCCTGTTTCGTTGTCCACGGATCGTCGTGTCGGGTCTGACGATCGACGATCCGGGGGGAATCTGGGGCGCCGAGATGGGCGCTCGCCTCAAGGGAACGGATGAGACGGCATGGACGCAGTGGCGCGCCGAGCTCCTGGATGTCCGCCGTGGGGTCCGCGAGGAACGCGTTCAACGGCTTTGCCGGCGTCTCCATGCTCTCGTGCGGCGCCAGGAGGGGCTGGCCTTGGCCGTCGCTCCGGACGCCGATCCCCGTGCCCTGCTCGGTCCGGAAGAGATCGGCTGGACCCTCACCGATGTCCCGGGACTCGGCTTTTGGCACCACACGGGGGCCGCAGCCGGACTGGACTGGCTGGGTGTGACGCCGGCGGCGTCCTGGCTCTCGGAGCTTTCTGGGCACCTTTGCGGCGTCTATCTCTCTGACCATCAAAGACTTGAGTGCGAATTACTTCCAGGGTCCGGAACACTGTGCCTCTCGGAATGGGAGGCCTTTCGGTCCCCGTCTCTTGCCAGGATAATCAGAGCGAGAGGCCCCGTGCCTCCCTGGGCTTTGCGCCAGGCCCTGGCCGAGGTTCGGGATCGTCTGCTCTAGGATGCGTGGGCGGGGAGAATTACTCTTGTCCGAACCTGACCGACAGACCATGCAGCCGGATCCGAAACACCTGACCGAAGTCTTGGATGCCATCGATCGGGTGTTGGTGTTCTGCCACATGAATCCGGATCCCGACAGCATCGCCTCCGGCTTGGCCATGAAGCATCTGTTGGAGCGGCGATTCGGGAAGGAGGCGGTTCTCACCTATCGCGGGATCATCGGTCGGGCCCAGAACCGTCAAATGGTCCGTCTCCTCGTTCCGGAGCTGACCCGATTCACCGACATCGACGAGTACGATTTCGGCGCCGCCGTTCTGGTCGATGCGCAACCGCAATTCGGCTTCAACCAGGAGGACCTGGAAGAGCTGGACGTGCCCGTGAAGGTCTGTATCGATCACCATCCCTTCGTCGATTCGACTGCGTCCGTGCCCTACCATGACGTGCGACCGGACGTCGGGGCGACCTCCACGATCATGACGTCGTATTTGAGGCTTTTCAGTCTCGAGCCGACTCAGGCCGTGGCGACGGCGCTCTACTACGGGATCCGGACGGATACATTGGGGTTGACCCGTCGCACGGGTGACATGGATCGCGAAGCCTGGGAGTATCTTTCGCCTCTCGTGAACCACGAGATCATCCAGGCCATCGAGGCCCCGCCCCTTTCCCGCGAGTATTTTCAGGACCTGCGCGACGCCATCGAGAGCGCGCGGATCTACGGCAACCTCGTGGTGAGCCATCTCGGTAAGCTTCCCTATCCCGACATGGTCGCGGAGATCGCCGATCTCCTGTTGAAACTCGAGTCCGCCTCGTGGTCCGTGTGCATGGGGTGGTTCGACAAGCTCACATACGTTTCCGTGAGAACCGAGGATCCGGACGGAGACGCCGGCATCTTCGTTCGCGAAGTCGTTCGCGAGATGGGCCGTGCCGGCGGCCACAACACCATGGCCGCTGCACGCATCCCGATGGCCGAGGGGTCGCCCGAGGAGTACGAGCGCATCCGCAGGGAACTCATGAAACGTATTCTCGAAAAGATCTCCGTCGCAGAGGAAGATGGCGTCCAGCTGGTTGCCTGAAGGGCTCGACGAATTCGAATCTTCGCTTTCAAAACAACGACCAGGATGAACCGGGTGCGAGCATGTCTCACTTTCTCGTCATAGGGCTCAACACGATGGGCCGGACCTTGGCGCGGGAACTCGTCCGCCGTGGCGCTGAGGTCACGGCCGTCGACAAGGACAGGGACAAGACCCGTCGAATCATGCAGGACGTCGATCACGTTCTGGCGTTCGACACCTCCGACCGACGTGCTCTCGGCAGTCTGCCCATCAACGATTTCGAGCAGATCGTCGTCTGCCTCGGCCACGCCTTCGAAGCCGCGGAAAGGACGACCTTGGCGCTCGAGGACTTCGGTGCGCAATCCATCATCAACATGGCGACGACGGGGCAAAGGCGCGACATTCTTCTGGCCATCGGCGCCGATCGCGTTCTGACGCCGGGTCTTCTTCAAGCGCGCAACCTGGCCGTCGAACTCACGGAGTCCCTCATCGATGCGTTCTGGTTCGTCAACCGGGAGCAGGGGTTGGCGGAACTGACCCTGAGAACCGCCGTCGAACTGCGGCGTGAGGAAGTGGACCGATTCTTCGGAGACAAGGTCCGATTCGTGGGCGTTCGTCCCCCCATGGATCCGGACGAGGATCCTCGCAAAGGAGGGCCGTTGTTCTCGATGCCGAGCGACCTGGTTCTCGACGAAGGGCAGCGCCTCCTGCTCTTCGGGCAGCCGGACGACATCGCCCGAGTGGCGCGAAAGCGCCTGGGAAGGTGACGATGAGGCCTCTCGAAGGAATCCTCGTCGCCGATTTCTCCCGCGTCCTCGCCGGACCGTTGTGTACCCAGCGATTGGCGGACCTCGGTGCTCGGGTCATCAAGGCCGAGTCCCCGGACGGCGACTCCACGCGGAGTTTCGGTCCTCCTTTCATCGAGGATGTGTCTCCCTATTACCTCGCCTACAATCGGGGCAAGGAGGCCATGACCATGGACCTCGAGACCGACGAGGGGAAAGCCGTCGCCCGTCGTCTCATCGAACGTGCCGACGTCCTGGTCGAGAACTTTCGCCCGGGTCGGATGCGCGGATTCGGCCTCGGAAGGGAGCGCCTTCGCGAACTCAATCCCAATCTCGTGCACTTGACGATCTCGGGGTTCGGCGCAGGAGATGACCGTCCCGCTTTCGATCTCGTGATCCAGGCCGAGTCCGGCCTCATGGCCATGACCGGCGACGACGAGCCCGTGAGAGCACCGACCAGCCTGGCGGACGTCGCGGCGGGGCAGACGGCCGCGGAAGCGATCCTGGCCGCCCTGTTGCGAAGGGAACGCGGGGGTGGTGGCGCCTCGCTCGAGATCAATTTGCTGGACTCGCTGCTCGCTCTGATGGGGTATCAGGCCCAAAGCACGCTGCTCACCGGGGAATCCCCTCGGCCCATGGGGCATCGCCATCCGAATCTCGTTCCCTACCAGGCCTTTCGCGCCCGCGACGCCTGGTTCGTGCTCGGCGTTGCGACGGATCGTCAGTGGGCCGCTCTCGTGTCGATGGACCGCTTCGCCGGATGCGAGCCGCTTCGGGACCCGAGGTGGAGGACCAACCCGGGCCGCGTGAAAGACCGCGAACGATTGGTTCCGCTGCTCGAGGGGATCTTTTCCGAGGACTCCGTCGAGGACTGGATGGACCGATTCACGCGAGCCGGGATTCCCGCCGGACGGGTCCGCCGCCTGAAGGACGTTCTGCGGAACCGAGCGCGGGACGAGCGGGGAATCGTCTCGCACGTCGATCACGCGACTTTGGGACGGATTCCGGTGCTCACCTCCGCGATCCTTTGCGACGGAAGGCGGTGGGAGTGTACGGGCGCGCCTCCGATTCCCGGCCAGCATCACGCGGATCTCCTCGCCGAGTTCGCGGAAGGGGACAAGGAATGATCCTGCAAGGTGGTCGAGTTCTGTTGGGTGAAGGTCTCCAAGACGAAAAAGCGGACATCCGTGTCGAGCACGGACGTATCGCGGAGGTGGCGCGCGGATTGAGCCCCGCATCGGGCGAGGAAGTCCTGGACGTCCGGGGGACCTGGGTCATCCCCGGTTTTGTCCAAGCACACGTCCATACGTGCCAGACGCTCTTCCGCAACACCGCTGATGACATGGAACTTTTGGATTGGTTGGGCGAGCGGATCTGGCCCTTCGAGGCGTGGCTGGATGCGGCGGCCCTGGATGCGTCCTCGCGATTGGGCCTGTTCGAGTTGCTGGCAGGGGGGACGACGACGATTCTCGATATGGCCACCGTCCACCACACCGATGTCGTTTTTCAAGCGGCGGAGGAGTCCGGCCTTCGATATGTGGGCGGCAAGTGCCTGATGGATTTCGATGACACGGGGCGGTGTCCGGAAGGCCTCCTTGAAGAGGCCGACGCGGCCCTCTGCGAGACCGAAGAGCTTGTCGCGCGTTGGCACGGCGCTGCCGATGGACGGATCGCCTATGCGATCGCCCCGCGATTCGCCGTCTCATCCACCGACGAACTCCTCGTCGGAGTGGCGAGGCTTGGCGCGAAGGCAGGGCTGCGCATCCACACTCATGCCTCGGAGAACGTGAAGGAGTGCGATGTGGTTCGCCGCAGGACCGGCCGTGAGAACCTGTTGTTCCTCCGGGACATGGGGCTTCTCGGGCCATCGAGCGTGCTGGCTCATTGCATCCACCTGAATGAGGAGGAGATTGATCTGCTCGCCTCGTCGGGAAGTCACGTCGCTCATTGCCCGTCCAGCAATCTGAAACTCGCATCGGGCGTGGCTCGGGTGCCCGAGCTTCTCAAACGAGGAGTCAACGTGGCCTTGGGCGCGGACGGCGCCCCGTGCAACAACCGTCTGGATGCGTTCAAGGAGATGAGGCTCGCCTCGCTCATCCAAAAACCTCTCCACGGTCCTAAGGCCCTGCCGGCCAGGGAGATGCTGAGCATGGCGACCCTGCATGGAGCCCGCGCGCTCGGCTTGGACGGTGAAATAGGCACCATAGACATCGGGAAGCGGGCCGACCTCGTGGTCATGGATGCATCCAGTCCCTGGATGAGTACCGGCGACCCCTTGGCGGCCATCGTCTTCGCCTGCGGGCCCGAGAGTGTTCGAGACGTCCTCGTGGGGGGGCGAATCGTCAAACGCGATTTCGAGGTCTTGACGCTCGCACGGACCCGTGTCCTCCGGGACGCCCAGAATGCGTTCCAAGGTCTCGCTCGCGACTTCCCCGGAATCGGAGTTCAATCGTGATCCATCAACGACCCGAAGGCACGGGCTGGATCGAAGTCATCTGCGGATCCATGTTCAGCGGGAAAACCGAGGAGCTCATCCGCCGTCTCGTGAGAGCGAAGATTGCGAAGCAGACCGTCGCAATCTTCAAGCCCGACGTCGATGTGCGCTACCACGCCACTCGCGTGGTCTCGCACAGCGGTCGCGACATCGAATCCACCGTGATCAATGTCGGGGCAGAGATCTTCGAGCACTTGGACCAGGGCGTCGAAGTCGTTGGAATCGACGAGGCGCAGTTCCTCGATTTGGACACGGTGCGGGTGGCGCGCAAGCTCGCGGCCGAGGGCCGCCGTGTCATCATTGCGGGACTGGACCAGGATTATCGGGGCCTGCCGTTCGAAACGATGATGCACATGATGGTGGAGGCCGAGTACGTCACGAAGGTTCTTGCGATCTGCATGGTCTGCGGGAATCCCGCGCACCGCAATCAGCGGCTCGTCGAGGCCGCCGGGCGGCTCGTCCTGGGAGGCGCCGATCGGTACGAAGCCCGATGCCGTCGCTGCTTCCAACCCAATCGGGCCGAACCGCAACCTCTTTTCGAGGATGCCGCGGAGGACTGAGTCCATGAAGCGCCCGCTCGTGTTGACCGTGGCGGGTTCGGACCCCACCGGAGGAGCGGGTCTGGAACTGGACCTCGCCGTCGTCGCCCATCTCGGCGGCCTGGGGATGGCTTGCGCCACCGCGCTCACGACTCAGGACATGACTGGGGTTCATGACGTGCATCGGTTGTCGGGCGCTCTGATCGAGAAACGATTGCGCGTGTTGCTCGACGATGTGAGGCCGGATGCGATCAAGGTGGGCATGCTGGCGGGGCCCGAACAGGTGACGGCCGTGGAGCGGGCTCTCGCCCGAGTCCCCAAGGACGTGCCCCTCGTCGTGGATCCCGTACTGCTTTCGTCCTCGGGAAGGGAACTCCTCTCCGACTCGGGAAAGGACGTCCTCATGGGGGGGCTCGCCCTCCGGGCCCGTGTCATCACACCCAATCTCGCCGAGGCGCGACGTCTGGCACGAGAAGGAGCCGCCGCGTCGGCGGAATCGGCGGCGAGGGCCCTGCTTGCGAAAGGGATTCAGGCCGTTCTGGTCACCGGAGGGGACGAGGGGGGCGAGAACGTCGTCGATCATCTCGCGGACGGCGATCGACGTCGCACGTGGCGCGACGCACGCATCGCGGGCGCATCGCCCCACGGTACCGGTTGTGCGCTTTCGACGGCGATGGCCGTTTTCTTGGGGCTTGGCCGGGATCTGGAGGAGGCCGTGGACGCGGCCAGACGCTTCGTCCGGGAAGGGATTCGGCATGCTCGTGGGGTGGGAAGACGGCGCGGCGGCCGGCCCCGTTTGCAGTGGGAAATACGGCTGGACTCCAAAGGAGAATGGGGTGAGAATGACTCCCGATGACTCACTCGCAGAACGACTCCATCAACAAGCCGGCCCGCCCGGGGTCTGCCCGAGCCAAACTGGAAGCCTTCGAGCGCCAAGCGGCGCTGCGGAAGGCCTCCTACCGCAAGGTGTGGGTTCTCGGTGGTTTCCTCGTCGTGGCGTTGGTCGGCGTCATCATCTTTGACGGGATGTCCGCGGACACGCGATTCGTGGAGCAGGCGAAGGGTCTGGCCACATTGGCGCGGGGGGGTGAGTGGAAAGCCCTCGAGCAGTTCATCGCCGACGATTTCCAGGTCGAGCTCAGACCATCCGGCCAGGTGCTGGACCGTTCCGCGCTCATCGGCCTGATGAAGCGTTATGCCGGGAACGGGATTCCCGTGTATCTGACCTATCCTCACATGCGAAAGGATGACAAGGACCGGCCTTGGATCGACGCTTGGTTGATCTGGTCGAGGGAACCACCGAGCGCCGACCCGAACACGATTCCCGTCATCAGGGTGTGGACGTTCCGTGCGCGGTTCGAAAAGCGGGACGGAACATGGATTCTGTCGCGAGCCGTGGCGCGGGAAGCCATTGCGGATGGACACCGATGACCCCGGGCCCCGAAGGACTCTCACGTCTGCGGCGTCTGAAGCTGGGCGCTCGTCTTCGCCGGCTTCTACGCCCGAGGGTCCTGGCCGTCGCCCTGCCGATTTGTATGGCCTTGGTCGTCCTCGAAATGGGCGCACGTTTGGCCAAGAGCGATCTGGGCGATGCGGTGACGCTGGTTTTTCTCGTCCTGATGGTGTTTCTGGTGGCGCTCCGTCATGAACTGCGCCCGGTTCCCGGATTGAAGACGTTCGCTCACCGTTGCCGCGTCATCGTCAATCGTCTCGCCCGTTGGAGATTGGCTCACGGTGTGGACCTGCGCGAGAGCCCGCCGTGGCCCGAGGGGGCGCCGCGAGCCTGGGGTCGGATTCTTCCCCCCCTCGTCCTCGCCGGCTTGGCCGCCACCGCTTTGGGGCTCTTTCGCTACGATGCCGTCGATGCGACGCGAGACGCGTTGACTCGCGTCTCCCACCTGGCATGGGTCCTTGCTCTTGGGGTTTTGTGGGTCGTCTATGCGTCGGGCATCGCCGTGTTCTTGACGCTGATTCTCTCGAGTTTCTTGCCCAGCTTCACGCCGAAGCGCCAGGTTGGGGAAGAGCAGGGCCGCGAAGGAGCGGCCATCGCAGGCGGCCTGTTCGTGCTCGCCCTCATGGCCGCCATCACGTGGCTGCCTGCTTGGGTTGCCGTCGTTGCGACGTTGGCGCCGCCCTTCCTATGGATGGCCTGGAATGTGAATCGAGGCGGGCCGTCGATGGAGATCCTTTGGCGTTGGAACTCGGGACCGGTTCGCTCCGAGGATTGGCGACACCTCTTCGGAATTGTTGGACTGCTGATCGCGTTCGCGGTCATTGCTATCGGGGCCTGGGGCTCCGGCACCGCGTTGACGAAGGGGCTCGAGGTCATTATCGACACGCGGACTCCCATCACGCATTTGCTGGCACTGGGTTTCTTGTGGTCCGCGGCAGCCTGCCAAGTCCTGGCGTTCGGATATCTGGCGGGAAGATGGGGGCAGGGACGTCGTCACGACCCATCGAGAGGTCGGCCGGCGACGATCTGGGTGTCACGTTCGGACCCGCATCGTGGGGAGATTCTCGAGTTGTTGCGCCTGGGCGGTTTGCGGGAGGCGGAGGGGAGCGACACGGATGCCGTCCGGGTTCGCTCCGGAACCGGTGATGTCATCGGGATTCGCGAGGGCTGGGTCGAGACCCCCCTCGACGCGGATCCGCAAGGCCTTCGAGACGTCGTCGGCCGCAGGGATCGCCGCCAGCGTCGTCGTCGCGCCGTGAGACAGATTCGTCGCATCTTCAAAGTGGTGAAGTCGATGGGGCGGGGACGGGGGCACCTCATGGGATTCGTGCCTCACCGTTGGTTCATCGACGGGGTCTTCCTCGAAGGACCGGGTGAAGGGGACGAGGGGGCCGAGCCGGCCGTCCAAGTCGGCCCGCTCTCGGTTCTTCTGAGTCCCGCGGTTCGCGCGTATCTCCACCGGGTTTTTCACGATCTGGCGGTGGATGTGCTCTTCGTCGATCTCAGCCTGTCTTGGCCTCAACTCCAAAGAGCTCTCGCCGTACTTTTCGAGACGCACGACATCTTCGGAGGACGCAGAGAACTTCTCACCGCGGATTTCGCCGGTCTGCACGGCGTCAATGTGGTCATCCACGAGGAAGGTTTTTTCTCCGACGCTCTGCTCATCCGTGCTCGCGCCCTGTTCCTGCTGCCGGAAAACGGGGGAGGGGACTTCTCGCCCGATTCTCGTCCGGCGGCTTCGAAAATTCTTCCCCACGTGGGCCCACTCGTCTGAGAACGATCCGACGAGGGTCGGCGGCGTGACGTAGAATCGCGCACCATGCTCTCCCTGTGCGACCAGCTCATCATCGGCGGATATCTTCTGATCGTCGCGGGCGTCGGATTCGTCGCGGGCCGCGGGCGAAAGACGACCGACGATTATATCCTCGGCGGTCACCGGATTCCCTGGTGGGCCGCGGGACTGTCGATCATCGCCACGGAAACCAGCGCTCTCACCTTCATCGGTGCTCCGACTCAGTCCCTGCGCGGGGATTGGACCTACCTACAGACGACTCTGGGTTCCATTCTCGCCCGCTTTCTCGTCGCTGCGCTCCTGATCGGCATCTACTATCGGGCCCGCGTCTTTACGGTCTACGACTGGCTGGAGACCCGGTTCGGCGGGAAGACACGCGGAGCCGCGACGGGCCTGTTCTTGTTCGGGAGGTGTCTCGGCAGCGGGGTGAGGCTTTACGGGGCCAGCATTGCGTTGTGGGTCGTCACGGGAGGCGCCCTCGGGTTCGAGTCGGCGATCCTGCTCATTGCTCTCGCGGCCATCGCGTACACCCTCTTTGGCGGCATCAAGGCCGTCGTCTGGACGGACGTTCTCCAGGGTATCCTGCTCGTCGGGGGAGGGATTGCCGCCGTCGTGGTTCTCGGGGCATCCTTGGGAGACGATCCCGCGTCGGTCTGGAAGCAGGTGATGAGTGCGACCGCTTCGGATGGAGCATCCAAGACCCGGATCTTCAATTTTTCGTTCGACCCGACCACCGCCTATACGTTTTGGGCCGGTCTCATCGGCATCACCGTCTTGACGCTGGCGACCCATGGGACGGATCAGGACATGGTGCAGCGCGCCCTCACCTGTCGTGACGCCCAAGCCGGTAAGAAGAGCCTGTGGCTCTCCGCTTTTCTGGCGCTCCCCATTGCATTCATTTTCCTCCTCGTGGGAACCCTGCTCTACCTCGTCCTGGGCGGCGAACGGGGCGCAGCGGCTCTTGCCGCGCAGATCGCGACGGAGGCGGGGGCGTCCCATCCGTCCAAGGGATTCGACTACATCTTTCCCTACTTCGCCGTCCACGAGTTCCCTTCGGGAGTTCGAGGTCTCATCATCGCCGGGATCTTCGCCGCCGCCATGTCGAGTCTGGATTCCGCGATCTCGGCGCTGGCTTCGACGACGGTCACGAACGTTTGGAAACGTTGGCTCGTGCCGGGGCGTAACGACTCCTACTACCTGAGCATGACGCGTCGGTTCACGGTGTTCTTCGGAGCCCTCTTGGCCGTTCTGGCGTTCGTCGTATGGAAGACTCATGACACGGGCGATGCGGGGCGGGGGTTCGGCATTCTCATGCTGGGGCTCAAAGTTTTGACCTGGATCTTCCCGCCCCTTTTGGGAGTTTTCCTTCTGGGCGCATTGACGCGGCGCGGAAGCGATGGAGGCGGGGTCGTGGCTCTGCTCGCAGGAATCGGCGTCTTGCTCCTCGTCGAGTTTTCCGATTCACTCTTCGGTACACCACCCCCTTGGGCGTGGACGTGGAATCCACCCATCGGGTTCGCCGTCTCTTTTCTTGTGGGGGCGTGCTTCACGGCCCGCCGGACGGGGGGGGCAGGCTGATGCCGGCGGTCGGCGGTGCCCGTCTCATGGTCGGCTTTCACGGTCGCACCGTCGACGATGCAACGAGGGAGCTTCTTCTCGAAACCCGAGCGCGGAGTGTCATCCTTTTTGGTCGCAACGTCACGGATGCAAATCAGGTGCGTGACCTCGTGACCGAAATCCGGGACCTCGTCCCGTGGCCCCTGCTCATCGCCGTCGATCAGGAGGGGGGGGCTGTCAACCGCATCGAGCAGGGGGTCTTCGTCTCTCCCGGCGCGCGGGCGTTGGGCGCTCTTCCGAGGGCCCTTGGCTTGAAGTCATCCCGCGAGGTGGGTCGGCGGATCGGTGCGGACCTTGCGGGCATGGGGATCGATCTCAATCTCGCCCCCGTCGTCGATCTGCTCCACGCGCAGAGCCGCACGGGTCTGGAACTCAGGTCTTTCGGACGTGACCCGGATGCGGTGGTCGGCTTGGCCGAAGCCTTTCTTGCCGGGCAACGGGAGGGCGGCGTCGCCGGTTGCATCAAGCACTACCCCGGTCTCGGCGTGGCCGCCGCCGATCCGCACGGTGAGCTTCCCGGGGTTTCCGAGGATTTGGTGTCGGATTTCGAGGAGGGGCGAGAGGTCTTTCACCGCCTCGTTGCGGACATCGCGCCGGCGGCGCTGATGACGACCCATCTGGTGACGCCGGGTTCGAGGGGGGAGTGGGTCACCGGATCGCGCAAGGAAGTGTATGGGCGTCTGCGTACCGAATGGAACTACGAGGGACTCATCCTGGCCGATTGCTTGGAGATGGCAGGGGCGGCCTCCCGGGCCGGGGGAACCGTGAGGGCCGTCCTCGAGGCGGCGCGGGCCGGTCACGACGTGTTGCCCGTGTGTCACACGATCGCGTTGCAGCGCGAAGCGGCGCGGGCCTTGGAGGCTGCGCTGAAGACCGGTGACCTGGACCCAACGGAGCATGCCGCCAGCGTGGCGAGGATCGAGGCGTTGGCATCGACACACCGCACCGGTTTTCAGGCGCCCGGGGGGGACGCTTTGGCCCGTCGCGTTGCCCGAGAAGCCCTCCGGGTCGTCTCGGATCCGGGGCATCTGTTGCCTCTCTCGCCCATGAGCCGCCTGTCCGTGATTCGCCTGGGGGAAGCTTCGGAGCCGGCAGGTGTGGAAGAGGCCTCCGTGAGGCCTGCTTCCGCGGCGTTCTTTGGCCGCTGGAAGGAGATGGCGGGGACGAGTGCTCGAGATGTTCGACTTCCCCTTCACGCGAGTGAGGACGACATCGACGGTTGCCTTGCCGCCGTGGAGAGGAGCGATCATGTCCTCTTCTGTCCCCGGCACGTCCGAGACGACGCGTCTCAAGCGGAGGTCTTCCGTCGGCTCGATCGAAGATTCCCCGGGGGTTTTCTCGTTTGTGCCATGCGCGACGACCGGGACCTCGCGCCGGCACCCCCGTCGGCCACGGGATTGCTCACCTATGGCGAACGCCCCGAGCAATGGGAGGTTCTCGCGGAGCGACTGCTCGGTTGTCCGGGAGCGTGACCTAACAGTGCATGCGGGGCCACGGCGGAGCTTCCGCGATCACCCGGGCTTCGTGCAGGGCCAGTTCACCATGGCGACGTGCAACGTCTTCGGGCGGAAAAACGCTTCGGGCGAGGTCCAGATAGGCGGCGCGGTGGCGCGCCTCGCTCGCCAGAAGATTCCCGTAAAAACGCGAGAGATCCTCCTCGTCGATGGCATCGCGGAGGAGCCCCATGCGTTCGAGGCTTCGGGCCTCGATGAGGGAGCAGATGATGAGCACGTCGAGGAGGCGATCGGGTTCGTCCTTGCGGCAGGCTTCCATGAGTCTTCCTGCGTACGGGGACGGCTTTTGCCTGCGGAATGGAATCTCCCGCGCATCCAAGTGCCGCAGGACCTGCTCGAAATGCCGCAATTCCTCTCGGGCGAGGGCGCTCAACACGGGGAGGAAATGCGTGTGCTCCATATACTTGAACACGAGGCTCAGCGCCGTGCTGGCGGCCTTCTTCTCACAGTGGGCGTGATCGACGAGGATCTCATCCAGGTGGGCCAAGGCCAGCTTCGTCCATGAGGCGTCGGTCGCGCTCGCAAGGCCCAGAGTCATCGCTTTGTTTGGCTCACGACATGTCCATCGATGATCACGCCCACCACGTGGGTCGTGTATTCGAAAGGTGCGCCGTCGAACAGCACGATGTCCGCGTCCTTGCCCACGTCCAAGGAACCCACGCGCTTCTCCACACCGAGGATGCGTGCGGCATCCAGCGTGAGGGCGCGGAGCGCCGCGTCGGCACCCAGGCCGTTGGCGGCGGCAATGGCCGCTTCGAAGAGGACGACACGAGTCTTGGGGACGTAGGACTCGTACCCGCTTTGAAATCCGAAGAGAATGCCGTTCGCCCGCAGCTTTCCCGCGGTCTCGACGGAAAGGTTTTCACGCTCGCCCCGACTGCGGGCCATCGTGGGGTGAATGATGACCGGGATCTTGGCCGCGGAGACGACATCGAGAGCACGGTAGATCTCCGCGCCGCCGTCGAGGATGAGGCGGAATCCGAATTCTTTTTGAAGACGGAGCGCCGTTCGAATGTCGCGGTCGCGTTCGGCCGTGACGAGGAGAGGGCGCTTCCCCGCCAAGACGTCCGCCAGGGCCTCCCGGCGAAGGTTGCGGTCCGGTCGCTTGGTCGCGTCTTCGAGCGAGCGCTTGGCTGCATACTCTCCGGCTTCGATGAGGGCCTGGCGAATCATCGCAGCCATTTTGGCTTTGGTGCCTGGTGACTTGCCGCCGGTGGCGCGGGCGCCGTCGGAAAGACTGGCGAGGACCATGGCCTTCGGATTCAGGACCACGTCAGCGAGGGGGGCCTCCCGGGTCTTGACGAGAACGCTCGTTCCCGAAATCAGTCCGCGCGTGTCGAACCCCGTATGAATCGTCGTGACGCCGTGGCCGCGCAACCACGCGATGAGGGGCTCGCGGGAATTGTAGGCATCGAGAGCGCGAAGCTCCGGTTGAATGGCCGGGTCGGTCTCATGCTCATCGGAATCGTGCGGCTGGTTGAGCCAACCGCCAAGCCCGGCGACGCTGTGGGCGTCGATGAGGCCGGGTGTGGCGATGGCCGCTTCGAGGGTCTGGAACCCCTCGGGAATCTGAGTGGCGGCGGCGGGCCCGATCGCGGCGATCTTGCCATCGCGAACCACGATGACCCCGTTTTCGATGACTTGGCCGGAGACGGTGTGGATGCGGGCCGCCTTTACTGCCAAGTTCTGAGCCATAGGGACACTCGAGAGAACGAGGCATGCTGCGAGGACGGTCGGGAGAGTTTTTCGATGCATCACTTGATCTCCCCCGTCAGGCATCCGAGTTCGAAGATCTGCCCCCGACTGGCGCCCCAGCCGCCGACAGCCCAAAGGCGGTCCTTGGGGTCGCTGCGGTCGAAGACCTTTCTGCCCTCGACCCAGGTTGCGAGAACCTTCGTGTTGACGCTGAAGGGGTCACCGGACAGGAGAATGAAGTCGGCATCTTTGCCGGCTTCGAGACTTCCGATCCGCTTCTCGAGGTCGAGGGCGCGTGCACCCGCGATCGTGAGAGCCTCCAAAGCCCCTTTGCGCGTCATGCCTGCTCGGACGGCGAGTGCGCCCGATCGCAAGAAGAGGCGGGAGTCCGTGATCGGGTCGTCCGTGTGGATCGTGACGTCCACCCCCGCCCGCTCGAGAATGCCCGCGGTTTCGGCTCGAAGGCCTGTGGCTTCGAGCTTGCCTCCCGGGCTGTCCAGAAGGATGACGGAACAGGGGACCTTGGCGCGGGCGATCTCATTTGCGACCTTCCACCCTTCGCTGACGTGATGGAGAACGACGCGAAAACCGAACTCCTTCGCTAATCGGAGCACCGTGACGATGTCGTCGGCGCGGTGCGTGTGGTGGTGTACCACGCGGCGCCCGTCGAGGACTTCGACGAGAGCTTCGAGTCTCAGGTTGCGCGCCGGTCTCTTGGAGACGTCATCGCCTGCCGCGCGGATCTTGTTCCTGTACTCGATGGCGTCGATGTAGGCCTGGCGGACGAGGGCCGCGGACTTGCCCCGCGTGCCTGGGAACGGTGGTTTCCTCTGGGAATTCGTCCCGTTGGCCATCTTGAGGCCGCCCAAGCCCTGTCCGTTCTCGTCGCGGATGAGGAGGTCTTCGATGCTTTCGGCGTCCCTCAGCTTGATGTAAACCGTTTGACCGGAGCTCAGGTGGCCCGATCCAGGCATGACGTTGACGGTTGTGATGCCGCCGGCCTGGGCCTTCTGGATCGAGGGGTCGAGGACATTGATGGAATCGAGGACGCGACACTCGGGTTGAATGGGCTGGGAGGCGTCGCCGCCCGAAGGGCCGCCGATGTGGCTGTGGGTGTCGATGAGACCCGGCATGATGACGCCCGAGACCTCGTGACGCGTGGCGTCGGGCGGAATGTTCGCGCCTTCCAAGGGGCCTACGGAGACGATCTTCCCCCCTTGGATGATGAGGACTCCTTCCTCGATGGGCGGACCGCTGATGGGAAGAATGCGTGCACCCGTAAACACGACGGGTTTTTCCTGGCCGCGGACGACGCCAACGCCGAGGGAAACGAACAATGAGAGGATGATAGCGCGCTGCAAGTCGGTCTCCTTCGTTCTCGCTGGGGACTTCAGAGTGTACCCGTCGATCGCGTCGAAGGGGAGGGCCGTACTCCCTGTTTCTCCTCGTCCGCGGCCGGGGATAAGATCAGCGCATGCGAGATGCGAATTCGTATGCGCTCATGAGATCGTGGAGCAGCGTCCGCAGTCTCTCTGATGGGAGTTGCTGACGTGGAATCAGGGCCGCCCCGTCTTCATCCCCTCAGGACCTTGTCCTTCCTCTTGGCCGTGACCGTGGGAGGCCTGGTGTGGAGTTGGACCGGACGGCGCGATCTCTCCCGTGCTCTCAAACGGGCGGAATCCCCTCCCGTGGCGCGTGTCGTCGTCCAGGGATTCGAAGACGGTGAAACTCTGCACGCGGCGATGAGTCGACGAGCGTCTTGGTTCGCACGGCCATCCCACCCCGTCGAGCGGGTCTGGACGCTCCGTGGATCGAACGAGAGCTTGCCGCTCCCCGAGGGCGTTTGGACCGTTCGGTGGCGAGATCGATCCATCGAGGTCCTCCTGCGCTCCGGCGACGCATTGACGCTGCGCCTGGCACCGCCTCCCGATGGGTATGCCTATGTGCCCGGGGGGGCCGGACTCGCCGGCATGGGAATGCATCTCGAGGTGCCCATCGACGACGCGGGAATGCCGCACGACACGGATGGCTTTTTCCTCTCTCTCACCGAGGTGTCCGTCGGCGAGTACGCACGCTTTCTGGCAAGGGATGAAGCTGCGGATCGAGACGCTCGAGGTTTCGGGCCCTTTTGCTCGGACGAGGAGCGAACCCTCTCACCCAAGGGCTGTCCCGGTCATCGGCCGATCGTCGAGGGGAGAGACGTCTGGGAGACCGTCTTGCGGAAAGGGTCGCCCGACGCACCCATGTCTTGGGCGAGCTTTTTCGACGCCCTGGCGTTCTGTCGGTATCTGGATGATTCCGAGGCGTCTGGTTCCCCCATCCTTCGCCACCGACTCCCCACCCGTTCGGAATGGGAACGCGGCGCTCGAGGTGTCGACGGGAGGCCCTTCCCCTGGGGGCTCGAACCGAAGTCTCCTCAGGCGCGCGGCATTCTGGATCCTGTTCTGCGAGTCCGAAGTCATCCCGAACTTCGTTCTCCCTATGGATTGTTCCACTGCGCGTCCGGCGTTTCGGAGTGGGTGTTGACCAAGGACGGCGAGCGACGACGGGTTGTCATGGGAGAGACGCTCGACCCGATCACCGATCGAATCCATCTGGCCTATCGTAGGGGCGAGAGCCCCTTTGCCAGGTCGGAGCGGATCGGCTTTCGCGTCTACGGGGAATTCCGACGATGAGGCGGTGGCAGGCGGTGCTCATGGGTGGCGCCGTGCTCACCTTGGGCGCTTTGGCCTCCGGGCTTGGTGTCTCGTTTCGCGATGTGGCGGCCGACCTGTGGGGCGTGGCCTTGTCGGGCGTTCTCCTGGTTCCAGTGCGCCATGGGTTTCGACGCCTGAGAAGTGCGTTCTTGGCCTTCTTCTTGGTCGACGGGCGGACTCACCCCGCAGCCCTCCTGCTCGGTGACTTGCTCTTGCTGCTGGGGCCGGCCCTGTGGGTCTCGGGACGATTCCTGGGGAGCACTCATCTTGCGGGACGGCAGGGTCCCGTTCTGGCGGCCGGGTTGATCCTGGCCGCGGGAGCGGCGGTGTTTCTCGAGTTGGACGGTGGAATCCAGAGGGGAAAGTTCTCCATCGCGGGTCTCATCATGCTCTTCGTCGCCCTGGGGGGGGCCCTGGCGGCGCGGCATGTCTATGCGGCCCAGTATCCGGGACCGCATGCGTTGGCAGCGCTCATCGCCGTCTACGCCGCGGCGCGATTCGGGGCAACTCTCCGAGAGCGACCCGGCATGGGCGTCGTGGCGGCCATCACGTTGGCCGTGGGCTTGGGTGTGTTGGCGAATCGGCCGGCCCCCATCACGCCGAGGGCGCCCGGCGAGAGGCTGTACGCATGGATCGTCTCACGGCTGCGACCCCATCGTCCGCCGATCCACTCGACGGATATCGAGATCTTCCTCGAGAGGAGGGGGCCCGTCGTGTCGGGGCGGCTCGGCGCGCTGGAGAGGAGTTTCGGGCTGAAGAAGCCTCGACGCGTGGTCTGGATCACCATCGACGCCCTCCGAGCCGACCACTGCGGCTTTGGGGGTTACACCCGACGGACCACGCCCTTTCTCGACGCGTTGTCCGAGTCGTCCTTCGTGTTTGCCCGCGCCCATTCCCAGGCTTCCGACAGTCGGGGAAGCATTCTCTCGACGTTCATCGGACGATACCCGGACGCTCTCAACTTCCGGCGGCAGGGTCTCGGTCATCCACCGGTCGAGGAGTCGACGCTTGCCGAGATTCTTTCCCGGCGAGGCTGGTCGACGTTTGGTTACCCGGCCTATGGCCGGGAACATCTGGAGACGATTTTCCGGGCGTTCTCGCGGGGATTCGCCGTGTGGCACTTGCCCGGATCGACCGGACCTGGACGCATCGAGGACGGGCTCCGCGAACTTGCGCGAGATGTGGCCGAGACGAAAGAGCAAGGGGGGTTCCACTGGCTCCATGTCATGGAGGTTCACGGGCCGCCGCGGAAGAAGACCTCCGACTTCGGGAACCGCCCGGTGGATCTCTATGACGCGGCCATCCTCCATGTCGATCGCAGGCTGTCCGAGTTCTTCTCCAGTGAGATCGGCCGACGTGTCCTGGACACGAGCCTCGTCGTCATCCACGGCGACCATGGAGAGGAATTCGGAGAACATGGGGGGAGCTTTCACGGCTCGACCCTCTACGAAGAAGTCCTCCGAGTGCCTTTGATCCTCCGGTGGCCCGGACAAACCGTCGGCAAGAACGTGGGACGACTCGTCGAACTCATCGATTTGGCGCCCACCGTCCTGGAGGCCTTCGAGGTGTCTCCGACACAGCCCCTGCAAGGCGAGTCGCTTCTGCCCACTCTTCTGGACGAGGCCGAGCCGCACCCCTTCGCTTTGGCTCAGTTGGCGACGCCGGGGGGCGGGCGTCAGGTGGCCGCGATCGACGGGTCGTTGAAGATCATCCGCGACGAGGCCACCGGGCGGACCGCTTTCTTCGATCTCGAGAAGGATCCCCACGAGGATGATCCGCGCGCTCTTGGTCTCTCCCAGCAGCGCCGGGATGAGCTGGTGACGTTCCTCGATGCGTCGTTGGCCTTTGCCGTCCGCATCCCCGTGGCTCCCAATGCTCACCCCAAGACGCCGGTGTTTCCCGCGCCGACCGACGAGAATGCATCCGATTCAGGAAACCACGTGAAGACCGCGAAGGACGCGGAGGCACTCCTCGCTCGGGCACCGGACCTCGAGTCTTCGAATCCGCGCATTCGCAAGCGCGCTCTTTTCGCTCTCCAGGGGGAGGACCTGTTTCGGGCCGTGTCTTTGCTCGCCGAGCGCGGAGACGAGTTCGCCGCCGACTGGGCGGTCGCCAGTCTGCTGCTTCCCGACCTGCCGGAGCCCATGGCTCTGCCCCTATTGGGCGTCCTGAGTGCGAGTGGGGACCCCAGGCGCGTGCCCATGTTCGAGTTCTCCCGTCGGCGCTACCGGAGCGTCCGCGCCTTGGAGGGACGTATCGTCGGCGAGCTCAGGCGGCTGGCTCTCGCGCATCGGGCGCCCCCGGGCGCACGCCTCACCCTCGAGCGGGTCGCGGAGCAGGGACCGGAGGTCTGGCGTCTGGCGGCCCTGGAGGCTTTGGCCGCTCTCGGACCCGTGGGGGGCGTCGCGTCTCCAAGGCACGAGGACACCTGGAGTGTGGAAGCGACGAGTTTCCTTGCTCCGAGTCCCACGGGTCAGGGAATCTTGGTCGTCCTGAAACTGGCCGGTCCGTCCCTGACCGCCCCTTCCCGCCTCCGAACCATGAATTTCGCAACCGAAAACAGTCGCGGGCGGCTGACGGCGATTCGGGGCATGCAAGCCTGGCTGGCAGCGGTCAGGCTGGAGAGCGTGGAGACGCAGTTGCGCATCGCTCCGGCCGAAGGAGTCACGCTCCCCGTGGACCCGGCTCGCTTCAGCCCATAGCAACCACGCGCCGGTAGGCCCCGAGGAGTGCATCGATCTCCCTCTCCAGGGAGTGGTGGTCCCTGACGTGTTCCCACGCACGTCGCGCGTTGGCGCGGCGATCGCCCATGGCTGCCCTCAGCCAATCGCGCATCGGCGCATCGAGGAGACGCTTCTCGTCGAAGAGGAAGGCGATTTCCTTGCGCGCATCGCGGAGCATTTCGACGTTCCCCGGTGCGCGTCGGGCCAGCACGACGAGCCCGCTTCGCCACCCTTCGAGGATGCTGTTCGAGGCTCCTTCGCTGATCGAGCTGTTGATCAGAAGATCATGGGACGTGTAGATTTCGCCCATGGCTCGCGGGGACACCTCGCCGTGGTAGCGGTCGGGGGTCTGGGCGAGTGCGTCTTCGAGGTCACGGAGAAGGCCCTCGTCGATCGCCGGTCCGTAGATGTCCAGGACGACGTCGAAGCCCGCGCGTCGCGCGGCCGCGGCGGTACGCGCGGCGAGGAGGGGGTCTTTGACGTCCCGTAGACCGCCCGAGAAGAGCCAGCGATTGGACTCCGAAACCTCCGGGGGCACGGGCGGTGTTCCGACGGGGATTCCGCGAGGTACGGCTGCGAAGGGGACCGCGCCTCCCAGGGCGTCCTCGAGGACGTCGGCGTCGGAGGAGAAGGGTGAGATGACGAGGTCGGCCTTCCGCAAGACGTCTTGCGTCTCGGGGGTGAAAGCGCGGGGCCCCCGGATGTCGGTGCCCCCGGAACTCACGACGAGAGGAAGGCGGTGCCTGTGCGCCAGAGTGACCCCGGCGGGCCCGGAACGGCCGGCGTGATGGGCATGAACGACATCGAACGCGTCATCGTCGAGACCCCCGACTTCGTCCGGCGCCGCGGTCACGACATCGACCCCTTTTGCTCTGAGTCCCTGTGTCCATCGACGCGTCGTCGTCAGGTTTCCTCGCCCTCGGTGCGCGAGGCGTGGTTCGATGATGAGGACTCTCACGGGATATCCCCGAATCGGCAGGAGACGAGGCCATGCTTCTCGAGTTGCAGCCTCAATTCCTGCGAGCGAAGCACGTCGACCTCCTGCCTCCGGCGACCGTCCGCGCGGAAAGGAGAGAGGTCGGAGCGGCCTGGATGAACCATCCATTCGACGGACCGTACGTCCTCGTCGTCGAAGACCTCGAGTTCGGACAGGCTGGTGGGCCTCTCCATGAAACGATGGCCCGTGAAGGCCTGTACCCGTCGCCATCCAGCGGGAATCCGATCCGGATGGGAGCGCAGTGCGGCGGCGTGACGGCGGACGTGGGGACAGCGCCCCGTGTCGGGACCGCGTCCGAGAGGGATGCGGAAGAATACGTCGGTGACGTGACCCAGTGCGGCGACGAGGCCCTCGAAGACCCCCGGAAGGACATGGACGTGATTGTGTCCGTCGATGTGGTCCGGTCGGACGCCGGCGTCGAGGAGAGCCTCCCACTGAAGACGCGCCTCGATGGCGACCTCGCGAGGGTCGATGGCCCCTGCGAGCGCTCGCTTCCAGACCTCCTCTTTCGGGGTGATGAAGCGGCCCTGCCGGTCCGTCAGCGTTGCGTAGGGCCCCCCCAGCGCCGGGCCCGTCGTGAGATCGAAATGGAGGCCGAGGCCCATGCCGAGATCCAACGCACGGGCCGTGAAGCTTCGGAATCCCTTCTGCGTCGTCAAGACGGATGCCGACTTCAACGGTCCACGGGCCAGTTCGAGAATGACGGCGTCCAAGCGGGGGTCGAGTCCCGCGTCGTCAGCATTGATGACGAGAAACCGCTTCATGACGAATTCACCGGCTGAGCCGACCAAACGCAACACACGAGCGCCGCATCGTCGCCTTCGTGATGGAGATGGGAGAGCCCCTTGCGGGACCTCTCCTCGAAGACCTCGCCAAGAGATCCGAATTCGCCGCGCTCGATCCACCGGAGATACCAGCGCAGGGGGCGAAGGTCGAAATCCTCTTGGAGACGAGCCAGGAACCGCGGGTGGGGAAGGGAGTGCATGAAGAAAAGCGCTCGCCCTTCGGGATCCAGGTGGGGGACGATGCCTCCGAAGAGCCCCTGAAACAGTTCATCGCCCTCGGGGCCGCCCCAGTTCGCAAGGGGTAAGAGACCCTCCTTCGAAGCAGGTTTTTGGGGCAGGTTGGCGACGATCCAACGGAATCTCTCACTGGAATCGAGTGGATCGAGAAGTGAGCCGTAGCGAACATCGACGTCGACCTGATTGGCTCGAGCGTTGTTCGCGGCGAGAGCCAGGGCGTCTTCGTCGAGATCGGTCGCCGTGACGCGGGCCCCCAGGCGTGCCGCGAGAATGGAAAGAACGCCGGTGCCGCAACCGATTTCGAGGAGTCGCGTTCCCGACAATTCTTCGGAGCGCTCCACGAGAACGCGCGCCACGGCAAGGGTCGCGTGATCGGAACGAATTCCCCCGGAGACCGACTCCAGGAGCCTCAGACCCGGGCTGAGCTCCAGGCACCCGGACACGGGATCGCGGGCCTTGGCTGTGCTTGGCTTCACGTCGGGGTCGCGATGAAGTCGCCAGTCGGAGGCCGGCTTCAATCCCGCCCGCTCGAGATGAAGGAAGTACTGCTCGAGGGCGTGTTCCATGGCGAGAGAGGATAGCAGGAAACCGGGGCCGCGTTCCCATGGACGCCGACCTGGAATATGATCCTCGAGTCCTTTCTTCGGTTCCAGATGCGAGGTGTCCATGCGACCGGCTCAAGCCCAGAAACTCGAACCCTTCGGCACCACGATCTTCAGTGAGATGACGCGCCTCGCCCAGGAGCGGGGCGCCATCAACCTGTCCCAGGGTTTTCCCGATTTCGACGGACCGAAAGAACTCATCCGCGCGGCGTCTCGGGCTCTGGATGGGGGAGAGAATCAATACACCCGATCGATGGGACATCCCGAGCTCGTCCGCGCCGTCGCGGATCGCCGCCGCGCGGACTACGGACTCGAATACGATCCCCAGATCGAGGTGGGAGTCTATTCAGGCGCGACCGAAGGTCTTGCCGCCGCCATGCTCGGAATGCTGAATCCGGGCGACGAGGTGGTGTTTTTCGAACCCTACTATGACAGCTACCCCGCCTGCGCGGCGTTGGCGGGCGCCAAGCCGAGGTTCGTCACGCTCGACGCGCCCGATTTTCGCATTCGGTCGAGCGCCTTGGAACGCGCCATCACTCCCCGCACGCGCCTCATCGTTCTGAATTCGCCCCATAATCCCACGGGGCGCGTCTTCGACACCGAGGAGTTGGAGATCGTGGCTGAACTCTGCTTGGAGCATGGGCTGCGCGTGCTGACCGACGAGGTCTACGAGTATCTCGTCTACGATGGGGCGACGCATGTTCCTCTGGCGACTCTCCCCGGCATGAAGGAGAGGACCTGGAGCGTCTCCAGCCTCGGCAAGAGCTATTCCGTAACCGGGTGGAAGGTCGGGTGGGCTACGGGACCAAAAGACATGATCGCCGCCGCGCAAGCCGCCCATCAGTTTTTGACCTTCGCCACGGCGACCCCTCTTCAGAAGGCCGCCGCATTCGCGTTGGATGAGTTGCGGGACGACTATCTGACCGAATTTTCGAGAGACTACTCGGAGCGGAGAGACTTCCTCGTCGATGCGTTGAGCCGGGCGGGGTTGTCTCCCTTCGTTCCCGAGGGCACCTATTTCGTCCTTGCCGATTTCAGCGCGGTCTTCGAGGGAACGGATGTGGAGTTCGTCCGACACCTCATCGACAACGTCGGCATCGCCGCCATTCCTCCGAGCGCCTTCTACACGGCGAATCCAGCTGCTGGGAGCAAGCTCGCACGGTTCGCGTTCTGCAAGACCATGGACACTCTGCGCGAGGCCGCAGGGAGATTGGAGACGATGGGATCATGAGGATCACGGGAATTCAAAGCGACATCGTCTGGGAAGACCCGTCCGCCAACTTCGATGCCCTGCGACCCCGCCTGAGTCGGGCGGCGGAAGAGGGCGCGCGACTGTGCGTCCTGCCCGAAATGTTCGCGACGGGTTTCAGCATGGCGGCGGACCTCGTGGCCCCGAAGGCGGGCGAGATCAGGTCGTTCCTCGCGGAGGAAGCGTCCCGTCTCGGGCTCTGGATTCTGGGTGGCTTCGCCGAGCCCGGCGAACCGCGCCCGCGCAATGCCGCAGCGCTCTTCGACCCGCAAGGCCGGGAGAGGCTCCTCTACCACAAGGTCCACCCCTTCAGCCTCGCGGGGGAGAACGAGGTCTTCGAGGCCGGTTGCACCCTCGAGACCTTGGACGTGGAAGGTCTTCGCGTGACACCCTTGATCTGCTACGACCTGCGTTTTCCCGAACCGTTCCGGCGGACCGCCGAGGGTACGGACCTCTTCTGCGTCATCGCGAACTGGCCCGTCGTGCGCAGCGCCGCGTGGCGCACGCTGCTGCGGGCCCGCGCCATGGAGAACCAGGCGTTCGTCCTCGGCGTGAATCGTGTCGGGGAGGGGTCCGGCCTCGTCTATCGGGGAGACTCGGCTCTCATCGACCCCATGGGCGAAGTCATCGCCGCCGCGGCGTGGCAGGAAGCCGAGGTGTCGGGCACCGTGGGGGCCGCGCAGGTCCGGGCGTGCCGCGAGCGCTTCTCGTTTCTCGCCGATCGCCGCGTCGACCTGTATCCCGACCTGTGACCGCCTGATCCCGTCAGCGCTCGGTGCGGTATCGCAGCTTCGGACGGGGGCGGGCCTTCCACGTCGCCACGTCCTCGGACAGCAGTTCCACGGCTTTTTCCAACTGCTGATCCTTACCGCTCGGCCATTCGCCCGGCAGGGGCCAGATGGTCACCTCGGGGTCCGCGCCGTTGAGCTCCATGTCCTCGCCCGTGGGGAGCACGAACCATCCTCGGAAGGGCATCCGGACGAACGCCATGCCCATGATGGACATCCCGCCGGTGGAGATGACGCCACCCGCCGTGCGAACACCGACGAGTCGACCACGCTTCAGGCTCTTGATGGCGTGGGAGAAGATTTCCGCGTTGGAGAAGGAGTTCTGGTTGCAGAGGACGATGATGGGTTTGGACCAGGTGGCGTAGATTCTCCGGCCCTGCGGGTAGCCGATGTCCTTTTCCGTGCCTCCCCGAGGAAGCGTGAGAGCGTGTTCCGGTTGTGTGAGGGCCGTAAGTAGGTGGTCCGTCGTCGAGCCGCCGCCGTTCTCGCGCACGTCGATCACGAGGCCGTCTTTTCCGTACCCCACCCGGAAAAGCTCTTCCTCGAATTTCTCGAAGCTTCTGAAGTTCATCCCACGGATGTGGAGATACCCGAGCGAACCTCCGGAGAGCTCTTCCACTTTGCGTTCGTTGTCGGCGACCCATCGATCGTAGAGCAGCGAGCGCACGGAGCGATAACTCGTGGGGCGCATGCTCACCACGCGCGTTTCGCCCTGGGCATCCTGCACCTTGACCTTGATGAAACGATCGGGATCGACGGTGAGGACCGTGGCGATGTCCATGCCGGGGTCCACCGGTTTCCCGTCGATGGCGAGGACGATCTCGCCCGCACGAATTCGGCTCGTGCTTCGGGCGGCGGGAGTCTTTTTGATGACGTCCTTGACCCTGAGGCCGGGGCCCTTCCACGCGGGGTCGAAGCGGCAACCGAGATGACGGGTTTCGAGGGACCATGTGCGGCCCCGACTCGGCCGTTGCTCACCGGGAAGTGTCCCCTGGGACATGCGGAAGCCGAGGTGCGAACCGTTGAGCTCGCCCAGCATCATGTTGCAGACGGTGGAGAGCGAGGCGGCGTCGAGGCACTCCTTGGCGACCGGAGCATACTTGCGTCGGATTTCGTCCCAATTCTTGTTGTTCATGCGAGGGTCGTACCAGCCGTCCCTCATGGCGCGCCACGCCTGGTCGAAGATGACCTCGTAGATATCACCGAGACGGTACGAGATCTTCACGCTAAACCCGTGCTTCGTGATGCGTCCGTTCTTGTCCATGAGCGCCGGCGATCCGCCACTGAGACCGCAGATCGATTTCACCTCGCCAAGTGGTTTGCGGTGACGAAGGCTCGAACTCGTGAGGAGTTTCGGCCGCAGGTGATCGGGGAAGGTCACCGTGTAGAGCCCTCTTTTCCCATCGATCTGAGCCTGAAAACAGAGTCTGTCATCGCCAGGCCAGAAAAAGAGTCCTGATTCGAAGCTGCGCGGAATCGAGATGCGGTGGAACCGATCATGGATTCCCTCGAAGTCGATGGCGACGGAAACCTTCTTCGGTTTCTTGGCCGAGTCGGCGGTTTTCTTCTTGGACTTGGCGGCGGGAGAGGACTTCTTGGCCTTGTTCTTCTTGGCGTGCTTGCGCTTGGCCATCGCTTCAACCGCCTTCTCGAGCTTCCTTTGCCTTGCGTCTTCGTCCTCGCCCTTTTGGGTGAGGTGAACGTAGATGATGTCGGCCTCGTCCCTCCAATGGCGCCCCACGAAGGCCAGGATCTTGCCGTCGCTCGACCAGGCGGGACTTCCGTCGGTGTCGGGGTGGCGCGAAAGATTGAACGGGGCCCGCGAGCCGTCCAGCGGAGCCAGAAACACGTCGCGATTGAAGTTTCCGTCCTCGACGGCGTAGGCGATCCACTTGCCGTCGGGGGAAAAATCGTACTGGGGAGTGTTCCAGGACGCGAGCAGTCGACGGGACTTCCCGGTCTTGGGGTCGAGGAGGATCAAGTCGCCTCGACCGCGCGTGAAGCAAACCTCGTCGCTTTCCGGAACCCGGCGGAGATCCCGCTCAAGATCCGCGTCGTCGGTCAGCTTGTCGAGGTCGAAGTCCTCCTGCTGCCAGAACCACTTGTCGTCATTCTTCCGTCGCGCGCGCCAAATGTCACTTTGGCCGCCTTGGTCGCTCACGAAAAGGATCTCGTCATAGGACACGAAAAGGGGTGAACGCTCCTCCTGCGGTGAATGCGTGATGCGCACGGGTTCCCGAAGGATCGTGTCCATCACCCAAAGGTCGCCGCCGGATGTGAAACAGCACTCCTTGCCGTCGGGTGAGTAGGACGCATCGGTGGCCGCCTCGAGAACGGCGTTGCGGTGTTCCTTGACGATGGGGTCCGAGCCGTCGGTGATGCTCAGCCGTTTGGGTTGGGATGGCGTCGTCAGGTCGAGACTGTAGAGGTCGAAGAGCCTCCGGAAGACGACTTTGGAACCGTTGCGGGAAATCGCGGGGAAAAGGACACCGTCGTCCTCGAAACGGGTGAGTTGTTGGTCGGAGTCTTCTCCGAGGCGACCTCGGTAGAGGTTGAAGGTCCCGTCGGCCTGGGAGACGTAGAGGAACTCCCCGGGGTTTTCGGTCCAAAGGGGATAGCGGCACCCGCCGTTTCCTTTGCGCAGCAACCGATGGGTTCCCTGGCTCCGGTCGAAGAGCCATATCTGGGACTCCTGAGAGCCCGTGTACTGCTTGCGGTAGACCGGCGCGCCTTCTCGAGCATAAAGAAGAAGGTTGCCGGTCGCGTCGAGACACCCGTCATGACCGTAGCCGTCGAAGAGGAGGCGCTCGGCCTGTGTGCCGTCCATCGGGCGCAGGAAGAAGCGGGCCGCACGACGCCAGAAATGATCCCGCTGGGCCAGGGTCAAGAATCCCTGGCCGTCAGGAAGCCACTCTTGGAGACCGTACCCCTCCGTATTGAGGGTCACACGCCGCGGAATTCCGCCATCGCTGGGGATAACGTGGATCTGCCTTGCGGCGTCACGGTCGGAGAGGAAAGCGATCTGCTTGCCGTCGGGCGAGAAGGATGGAGAGGTGTCCCTGGCAGGATTCTCCGTGATCCTTCGGGCGGCACCGCCCGAAGACTTCACCACCCAGATGTCGCCGAGGTAGGAGAAGGCGATGCGATCTCCCGTTGGAGACACGGCCGGATCGGCGATGAGCCGAATGGGGCGGCCCTCCTGGCCAAGGGCTTGGAGACCGAGACACAAGACGGCGGCAAGAGCGATCGATGGACGCACGGAGACCTCCTTCACGGGCTGGTCCCCATGAAACGGATGGGGTGCCCGGGGCTTTCGCGCCGAGAGGGGACAGAAGGCACGAAAAAAACCGCCGAAACCCGACAGGATTTCGGCGGCCAGTCTCGGACTCGGATCAGTCTTCGCTGCTGGTGACGGCAGGCGTGACTCCGGCTTGGGGCTCATCGCCCTTCTCACGGCCCTTGATGACTCCGAACGCTTTGCGGTCGTGTTCGAGGGTGACTTTGATGGGGCCTTCGGTCGGTACACTCACGGTGACCGGATTGAAGCCGCCGCCTCAGCACCCGCCGAACTTGGCCTCGCCGATTTTCTTGGCGGTGACGCCGTCGGCGATGATGAACTTCGGTGGTTTGCCGTCCGGAACCCAGTTGTAGTATTCCTCGCCGGCCCTGCCGAAGAACCACAGTTTGTTCGGGGAGAAGGTGACGTCCTTGCCCTTGCGGTCGTACTCGAATTCGGCCTCGAGCGGGCCGCCCCACGCGACGGCCGAGGACTGACCCTCGAGGACGCGGAACACGCGGGACTTGCCCTTTCGAATGCTGACGTGTTCCCGGCCCTTCGTCACCAAGCCGGCGACGATTTCGTAGGCCCCGGTGGGAACCACCAAGCCCTTCTTCGCCTTCGAGACCTCGAACGAGAACTCGCCGTCCTCACTCATGACGACGGCCGCGACGAGCTTACCCTTGGTCGCGAATTTGCTCCTGAGGTCGAGCACGCCGCTTGGCCCCTGGTAGGGACGGAAGGTCATGGCGTTGCCTGTTGGGGAGACTTCGACCTCGAACAGTTCGCCTTTCAGGGAGACGACCTTGGAGAGGAAGCTCGCGGCGCGCGATTTGCCCACGATGACGGCGTCCTCGCCGACGTCGTTGTAGCGTCCGTTGTTGTTCTGGTCGATGAGCTGAATGGGCACACCCTTGTACTTTCCGACCATGACGCCGGAGGATGCATATTTCCAGCCTCCGTCGTTGACGAGGCGTAGGCTGTAAAAGAGCTTCCGGCCGTCCTCCGTCTTCGACTTGAGGGTGACCCAGGCCCCAGCGCCCTTGGCCTTGGCGTCGCCGAGGCGTCCATCGCCGTTGGCGTCCAGCAGCAAAGTCGTCCCATCCATGGCGACGGCGAATCCGTCTCCAGCGGCGTGGGGGATGGCGATCTTGTCGCCGACCGGGGTGAAAACTTCGTGGGGAAGTATGTAATTCCACTTCGGACAGGGCTTGTACTTCAACGTGATCTCATCGGAGCCCGCCGATTCCTGAGCGGAAGCGGAGGCGACGACGACCGTCAAAGCCAAGAAAACCCCGAGCCAAAGGGAACGGATGGATCGAATCATGCCATTCCTCCTTCGACGGAAAGGTGTATTCCGGAGCCGAGCGTTTTGGGGCGCTCGCAACCCGCGGTGAGGCGCGGCCGCGATCATCCCTTGAAGCCCCATCCTAACCCCGCGGGCCCCCGTTCGGCGACACAAAAATGGGGGAGGGGAGCAGGCGCGGCCGTCGAGCGCCGATAAGATGTCTGAACCATGCATCCTCTGCTGACACATGAACACCCCACTGTGGAGCTTCCCGGCCGTCCCGAGGATCGCCTGGGAATCCATCTGGCTGCCCGTCGGCGGAGCTGGGAAGGGCGCCCCCAGAGCATGGGGGACGGGAAGAAGCTTCTCCCGTTCCAGGTCCTCGATCCGGTGATGGCGTGGCTTCGGCGTGGGTTGGATCTCTGTGGTCTTTACAAACCCTTGGCACGTCGAGCGACCCGGATCGACATCGTGGAGAACGACCTTTGGCTTGTGGGACTCCCCGCCGGCTTCGAAGGAATGAAGGTCCTGCATCTCACGGATCTCCACATCGACGGTCCGCCGGGATTCGGGGAGGTCTTGACCTCGTGCTGCCGCGATCTCGAATTCGACCTGGCCGTCATCACGGGCGATTTGCGTCTCGACACCCGCGGCCCCGTGGAGGGCGCGCTTCGGGAATTGGAGCCTCTCGTCCCCGTCCTTGGCGACTGTCGTTGCGGTGCTTATGCGGTTTTGGGCAATCACGACACGCTGGATATGGTCGAGCCGCTCGAGTCCCTGGGGCTGCGCTATCTCCTCAACGAGTCGATCCGGATCGACGCTCGAGACGGCGATGCGGTGTGGTTGGTGGGAGTGGACGATGCGCACTTCTTCGGAACCGACGATGTGCCCGCTGCCTTCGCCGACGTCCCCGTCGAGGACGTGGCCCTGTTTCTCTGTCACAGTCCCGACCTCATCCTCGAGGCTGCGGCCGCCTTCGCGGACGTCTACCTTTGCGGCCACACTCACGGCGGGCAGATCTGCCTCCCCGGTGGAACCCCTCTCGTCTCCAACGCTTCGTGTGCGCGGCGTTTCATCGCTGGAGCCTGGCAGTACGGCGCTCTTCGAGGTTACACGTCCAAGGGCTGCGGTTTCAGCGGCCTTCCTTTGAGGAGCTTTTGCCGCGCGGAAATCGTCGTTCACACTCTGCGGGCGGAGCGGAGATGCCGCGAACGCGTCGTGGGGGAACGCCGAACTTCCCTGGACCATCCGGTCTATCCCCAAGGCCGGCGAAATCCCTCTTCCCATCGAGGCTCTTAGAAGGCACAATAGGCTCGCGCCCGCGACCCCCAGTGACCCAACTGCTTGCCAAAACCCATGAATTCAGAATCGAAACCCACCACTGCTCATGGTGATCACGGACCCGACTCTGTCCTGCTCGCCGCCGTGATCATCGCCCTTCTCGTCGTGGCGACCTTGGCGATTGGGGAGCGCTTTTGCCCTCATATGCAACCGCCCACCGATTCTCACGCCGAGCGCTGAGTCGTCGAGGATGCCTCGAGTGGGGCGGGAATCTCCGTCACTTCCGAGGCGAACCTCCGTCCTGTCCTGCTCTGCTAACGTTTGGGGAAGCGGATTCCCGACAGACGCCAAGCGGAGCCGTCGAATCGCCATTTCGTCGTCAGTGAATCGTCTTCGAGATCGAAGACGACGGTGGCGCGTCCATCGCGGGGCGCAACGATGCGGGGGCGTTCCACGGTCGGGCGTCGCTCCTCCCATCCGCGGCGACGGAAAATCTTCCGCAATGCTTTCGCCTGCCGATCCACCTTGTCCGGCGGTGAGAGGGCGGCGATGTCGGCGGCGTCTCCGCCGTTCCACGTCACGATGAATTGATCGACCACGCCGTCCAAGGGCACCTTCACCTGGACCGACGGCAGGTCCATGTCGTGGAGCGTCCACTTCGTCCCTTCCAGGCGCCATCGTGTCTCCAAGGGGGCTTCGTTGCGGATGGGAAAGGTGATGGAGAGTCGGCCGGCGGTGAGCCCGCTGAGGTCCACGATTGGCTCGCCCAACGCCGGGCGGCGGTCCTGCCAACCTCTGCGTGTGAGGCCCTTCTTCAGTTTGCGGAGGAAGGGATCGCGCCGGTCGGAGGCCACGTGGGACGCCAAACCGTCCAGGTCGCCGGCGGACCACTCCTCGCGAATGCATTCGGCCAGATGATTCGGAGACTTGATCTTGACCGATGTGGAGTGAAACACGAAGCCGAGGAGGAGACCCGCGAGAAGCACGCCGCCGAAGACCGCTCCTTCGGGAACACCCGAACGCGCAGGCTTGCGACGGCGGCGGGCGCCTTGGCGGTCACGTCCCGGTCGCGCCCTCGCGATGCGGCCCTTGGCCAACTCAGGATACCGAGCCAGGACCTTTTCGTACCGCGAGGCATACCCCACCGCCGCCCAGAAGCAGGCGGCCCAGAAGAGATCGATGAAGAACGTGAAGAACGACCCATCTCTGCCGACCATGTCCGAGATGACGAGCACCGTCGCGATCACGGCGCTCAGGAGCGCCCAGACATGCGGTTTTTTGCGCACGCGAATCGCCGCGCCGAGATTCACGGTGAGGTTGGCGAAAGCCGCCAGGGTGAGGTAGGTCGGAATGTCGATCGCGACGGCGGCGAAGGAGATCAGCACCAAGAGGATGGCGCTCCCGACGGCGGAGATCAGGTAGAGCGCCATGAGAGTCGGGATGATCTTCTTGACCTTTGCGAATTCGCGGCGCGCCCTCCTGGCGTCCTCTTCGGCCCTGAGATCCTCGTCTTGCTCTCGGTCCATCCTTCACTCCTCGCTGGGGACGGCGCCGAGTTTATTGGCCGTGTAGGGCTTGTCAAGGCCTGGGGCGCCTCCGCCAACGGGGTTCACGGCTCGAAGAGGCCGGTCTCGGACAGGACGCGCAAAAGATGTGGGCGTGTCCGGCAGCACCCGCCTACTCCGAGGGCTCCCCTTTGCAACCAATCGTGAACGAGGCCGGGGATCGACTCCGCTTCGGCCCCGGGTCTCCAGGCTCCATCGACCCATTCCTCGCCGCTGTTGGGTTTGACGAGCAGCGGTCGGGAGGTCGCGGACCGCAGGACGTCGAGGGCTGGGGCGATCCGGGACGGGGGGCAGCAGTTGAGCCCGATGGCCGAGACATGGCGCGCCTCGGAGAGGTCCCGCGCGGCCTCCTCCAAGGAATCACCGTCGGCCAGTTCCTCCGGCGATCGAGTACTGAACGAGATCCACGCGGCAGGCGGTGCGAAGCGTTCGAGCAACTCCGCGACGATGAGGGCCTCGTCTGTCCTCGGGAGGGTTTCGAAGGCGATGACATCCACCCCGGCGGCGAGCACAGTTTCGATGCGCGGGGCGTGATGGTCCTCGAGGGTGACCGAATCGACGACGTAGTCACCACGGAATTCGGAGCCGTTCGCCAGGTAGGCCCCGTAGGGTCCCAAGCTGCCGGCGATCGCCGGGGGATGGGCCGCGGACGAAGGCTTCTCCTCCAGATACATGCGGACGGCCTGTCGAGCCAGGTCGACACCCCGGGCCATGAGCTTCCGCGACGCGTCCCGTGAGAGCTTCAACGTTCGAGCGAATCCTTCGAAGCTGGCCTGATACGTGGCGGTCGTGATGACCTGGGCGCCGGCGCGCAAATTGTCCAGGTGGACGGACACGATGAGGTCCGGGGCATCCAAGAGAAGCCGGGAAGACCAAAGACGAGGGTCGAGCGACGCGCCTCGTCGTTCCAATTCCGTGGAGAGGCCCGTGTCCAGAAGGAAGGGCCGTTTGCGGGAGAGCCTTTCCAGGAAGGGATTTCTCATCGTCGGGTGTCCTCTTCGCGAAGCCACTCGGGAATGTCCCTTCCCCTCCAAGCCCCCGCGAGATCCGAGACCGCGTCCTCGAGATCCTCGGCGTCGATGTGAAACGTTGCCAGGTGTTCGACGGCGTCCCGTCGTCCCAAGCCGTACTCGTCGCGTTTCAGGAAACGAACCACCTGAATCTCCACCGCATCCCCCCGGTGAAGAAGGGCCCCCACTCCCCGTCCGAGGGCGAGAAGAGCGATCCGCGATGCCTCGAGTTCGTTCAGCGTTCCCGCTTTCTCGACCACGACTTTCCAGCCGGTCCCATCTCTCGAGATCGTCAAGGAGCCTCGGTCCAAGGGAGGCAAAGTGCTCAGGTCGGGGAGAGGAATGCGCTGGGGGAGGCGCGCTGCCGAAGCCGTCGGCGCCAGAGCGTCACGACGTGCGCGCCGCGCCGCGGACAGGGATTTCGCGTCGAGGGGCAAGGACGACGCCAAGTGACTGGCTGCGACGCGCCCCACCCAGTCGAGTCCGGCGGGGGCCAGGTGGCGGTCCCCCGGGGCGATGGTCTTCGCGAGGTCAGGCCGATCGGGAGGCGGAGCGAGCACGACCACGCCGAGGCCGTTCCGGCGCGCCGCGGCCCGGAAAAGCCGCCGGGCGGAATCGTCCGCCCCTCGCAGCGGAGTCAGACGGCCCATGTCGACGATCCATGCCGGAATTCTCCGACGTCGACACCGCCGACCCAGCTCGTTCGCCAGCTCCTCGACGGCGCTTTCGAGCCCCATGGCGTCGCCCACGGCGGGGCCGATGCTTGCAAACGGGAGGAAGCCCCTGCGTCGGTCCACCACCGGGTTGCCGTCCGCATCCCGCTCGAGGCGCGTCCATGCCTGCGAAAACGAGATCGGTCCGGATGCGGCTTCCGTGCGAAAGGCAAAGGGCCCCAACGTGAAGAGCGCCGCATCGAGGTCGCCCGGGGGACGAAAGGAGAGTCCCGCCAATTGATCCAAGAGGGTTCCGCGCGGCACGGTCAGGTCCAAGGCGACGGATCGCGCCGATGGAAGGGCATTCAGCGACCGCTCCAAGGAAACGGCGACGGAGAGGGTGGAAAAAAGGCGAGGCCGGCCGTCTTCGGCGGGCTCGAGGGTCTCCGTCCCCAGGGGGCGAGTGGCTCCGGCCACCGAACTTCCGAACACTCCCACGCGCAGCCGCGGGAGCCCATCCTTCGGCCCTCCCAGGGTATACCCATTGGCGGTCACCGAGATGCCGGAGGGGTCGGGTGGCGTCCCGTAGGTCCAACTGAATCGTCTGAGCCTCTCCTCCATGAGTTCCATCCCATTCTCGAAGAGGAGTGCGCGCGGTCCCGGCAGCCAGAGTCGGGGTCGGCTTTCGATCAGCGGATTCGGACCGAAACGGTGCCCCTCGTCGTCCGCGGGCCAAAGGGGATACGCGACGCCGGGTGTCGGATTGAAACGGAAGACGGTGCCTCGCCAGCGGGGATGACGCGTCCAGACGAGAAGGGTTTCGCCGTCGTCGGCGGCAAAGACCCGGGAGGCGGGCGGCATGGGGGTCGGGTGGCCGTGAAGGGGCGGAAACCCGAGCCCGAACGTCCTTCGAGACGATTCCGCCAAGTCGGAGAGCGCGGCCGGATGTGTCAGCCCCTCCACCGCGGAACGATCCCCTCGAATGAGGGCTGATTCCGTCACCCGCAGCAGTGCGCCCGTGGCTTCGTGAACCAGGATGGCTCGGCCACGGCCGTCGAACACGAGGTCGGCGACGCCTTCGCCCTGAGGCAGGCGGATGGACCGTTTCCACCCGGCATCGGAGAGGGAACGGACCTCCATGTCACCGTCGCGGAGGATGAAAACGTGTTCCTTGGACCATCGTACCAGGGTTCGTGCCTGGCTCGCCTTGGCGATGCGGCGCAGGTGAGACGGTCGCAGGAGATTCCCATGCTCGTCTTCGTGGATGAGATCGCCGTTGTGTTCGTCCAGGCGCCACCCGACCGGATGCGGGCGACGGGGTGCTCGCCGCCATGCCGGGAGAGGGCGGGGAGGAGCCGGGGGTCCCCAGCCGAGATCGCGAGCGATTCGGCCCGCGAGTTTGGCGTTTCCGCGACCCGTGAGATGACAGTGATCGAGGAAATCCGGCTGGGAGAATCGTCCGCCGTCCGGGCGGAGGATTCGCGGGGACCTGATCGCCCGGCCGACGGCGGTCCTCAGGATGCGAAACGTCTCGGCGACCACTTCAGGTCCCTTCCCGGCGTCGAGATAGAGGGCTTGGATAGGCGTTTCGAAAGCCGTGAGCCGGCCCGGGGTCTGCTCCGCGAGAGTTTCGAGGGCGTGGACCTGGGGCCCCTCTCGCGAGGACCTCAGGAAATGGGGACGGACGCGGGCGAGGAGTTCGAGTGGCGCCGCAGCCCGGCGTCGATCGGGGAATCGAGGGTGGCGCAGCCAGCGAGGAAAGGTCAGCCGGAACGCGGCAAGGCCCAGCCGGTGTTCGGAGAGGGCCAGTCGGACCGCACCCTCGCGCGGCGTCAGGGCTCGAAAAAGGGGACGGGAGTGGAGCTTGCCGATGACCTGGTAATCGGGGGAAAGGTACCGAGGCGTCAGTTCCAGCAGAATGTTGACGGCGTTCTTCGGGTTCCGCCGGTTCAGGGCCTGGACCACGGCGAGGGCGTCCATCGGCAGCAATCCGTCGAACCCGAGGTCCCAGAGTCGAGGGCCGGGGACGGCGAGTCGCCGGAGGCTGGGGACCAGTGCATGAGTTTCCGGCTCGGTGTCGCCGTGGGCGCGCAGGGCGCCTTCACGGAGTACGGAATCCCCGAGCACGAGGACCTCACGAGTTTCCGAATCGTCGGCCAGGACGTCGAGGAGACAACGCACTTCCTGTGCCGAGACGAGGGGGCCCACGTCTTCGGGGGCGAGGTGGAGGGCCGCCCCTCGCAGAAGCAACCAGGCCGGCAGGAAGAGCAAGAGGAAGCCGCTCGCCACGGCCGAGGGTCGGAATGCGTGAAACCGACCCATGAACTCGAGGTCGTCGGGGTGAATGCGATGGTCGTCTTCTGTCATCTCAGAACTGGAAATAGATGAATTCCTGGGCCTGCTCTCGGCTGAACAGGGCCATGAGCAAAAGGCAGCCCGCCAACAGTATCCCATAGAGGATGGGCCGGGAGGTACTCCTGCGGAAGATGTCGAACCTCTCCTCGACGAACATGACCAGGAAGAGCGCCGCGAAAAGCAAAACGAGTGCCGTGGATTGGGTGTCGCAGACGAGCCCCCCCGCGCCGGAGCCCAGCCATCGGCCGAGTTCGCCGAGGATCCAAAGGGCGTCGCTGGTGGTGGCCGCCCGGAAGAGCACCCAGCCCACGCAGGTGAATTGAAACATGAGGGCGATGCGAACAAAACGCATCAACCCCGTCGGGAACGGGGCGAAACACCGACCTGCCGGCTTGGCAAGCACCCGATAGGCGGCAAGCAGGACCCCGTGAAAAAGTCCCCACAGCACGAAATGCCAAGCCGCTCCGTGCCACAGTCCCGCGAGTCCCATGGTGAGGGCGAGGTTGATGAGCGTCCGGCGGCGTCCGCGGCGCGCTCCTCCCAAGGGAATGTAGATGTAGTCCCTGATCCATTCCGACAACGAGATGTGCCATCGCCGCCAAAGGTCGGAGGCCGATTCGGCCAGATACGGCAGGCGAAAGTTGCGAACGAGTCGAATGCCCAGGAGGGCCGCGGAGCCTCGGGCGATGTCGGAGTAGGCGGAGAAGTCGAAGAAGATCTGGAACGCGAAGGCCCAAGTGGCCAGAAGGAGTCGAGCTCCATCATGATCCGTGGGAGAGGCATACACCTGATCGACGAGGGGGGCGAGATTGTCCGCGAACACGACCTTTTTCATCAGGCCCCAGGTGACCAGAAGCAGACCCGAATAGAAGAGCTCGGTGTTGAGTTTCGAGTGCTTGCAGGCCTGAATCTGGGGCAGGAGATGTCCCGCCCGTTCGATGGGTCCCGCCACGAGTTGGGGGAAGAATGCCACGTAGAGGAGGAAGTCTTCGAAACTCGCCGTCGGCTTCAGATGCCCGCGGTAGACGTCGATGCTGTAGCTCATCGTCTGGAAGGTATAGAAGCTGATTCCGATGGGGAGGGTCAGGCCGATGGGCTGGGCCAGCCATCCGGCCTCCGGAAGGAGAGCGTGAAGCGAGCCCCTGATGAAGTCGGCGTATTTGAAAAAGCCCAGCAGGCCGAGGTTGGCGACGAGAGAAAGAGCCAGCCATAGCTTGCGCTCTCTGGGGGCTTCCGCGGCCGCGATCCCCCGCGCGACCGAGTAGTCCACCGCGGCGGAAAACAGGAGCAACCCGAGCAGGGGGGCGTTCCATGACGCGTAGAAAAAGAAGCTCGCGAGGACGAGGAGGGGGATGCGCACCCTGCCCGGCAACCTCCAGAACAGGAAGAAGACGGTCGTCAGCAGCGCGAGATATTCGAGGGAGTCGAATGACAAGCGGAAATGGTTCCTCGACGGACTTTCGCAGACACCCTATCGGAGGTGCGGGGACATGGCACCCCCTCTCGTGCCGGGCCGCCACGCGTCTTTCCAGGTTAGGCCTTCGCCTATAAGGTATCCGAAGGAGGAATTCCATGAGCGACGGCATCATTCGGCCCGCCGAGCGGGTGGCCAACATCAAGTACGCGGTGAGAGATATCCTGGTCGTGGCCGACGAGGCGAAACGAGCCGGACTGGAGATGCTCTACCTCAATATCGGCGACCCGAATCGATTCGATTACGAGACGCCGCCGCACATCGTGGAAGCCATCTGCAGGGCGATGAGAGACAACCTCTGCGGCTACGCGCCCTCGGACGGGGTCCCCGAGGCGCTGGACGCGATCCGTGACGACGCGGCGTCGAAGGGGATTCAAAACGTCCAGGATGTGTTCGTGTCCAACGGTTGCAGTGAGGGCATCGAAATCGCACTCTCGGCGCTCTGCAATCCGGGGGAGAATATCCTGACTCCGTCGCCGGGTTACCCGCTCTACACGGCGCTGGTGGCCAAACTCGGGTTGGAACCCAATCCCTATTTCCTCTCCGAGGATCGCGGATGGCAGCCGGACGTGGATGACATAGGGGAGCGAATCAACGACAAGACCCGGGCCATCGTGGTCATCAACCCCAACAACCCGACCGGGAGCGTCGCGGATCGAGAGACGTTGCAACGCATCCTGGAGATCGCGGACGAGAGGAATCTGCTCGTCATCGCTGACGAGATCTACAACGAACTCGTTCTCGACGGGGCGCAGCACATCCCCTTGGCATCGTTGAACCCGGAGCAACCCGTGCTGACCTTCGACGGTCTGTCGAAGGGGTATCTCGGACCGTGGCTGCGCGTGGGCTGGGGTATTCTTTCCGGGGACCGGGGACGCGTGTCCGCTTTCCAGGCCGCCGTCGCGCAGCTCTGCCGGGCACGTCTGTCGTCCAATCACCCGGAGCAGTACGGGATCGCTCCCGCCTTGCGAGACAAGAGCCACCTGCCGGCTTTGCGAGAGAAACTCTCGCGGCGTCGCGATCTCACGGTGGAACGCTTGAATGCCATGCCCGGCATCCAGTGCGTGCCTCCGAAAGGTGCGTTCTACGCCTTTCCGAGTCTGGCAATCGCTCCGGAAGAAGAAGAGGGCTACATCGCGGATCTCGTCCGTTCGACCGGGGTCGTCGTCGTCCACGGGTCCGGCTTCGGGCAGAGACCGGGAACGGCCCACTTCCGGATCGTGTTCTTGCCGCCGGAGGAGGTCCTGTCGAAGGCCTACGCGTTGATCGCCAGATTCCTGGCGGAGCATCCCACGACGTGAGCGCCGCGGCCCGTGGGAAACCCTTCTCAGCGGCCTCCAGGCCCCTTGGGCATCGGGAGCACCGGTTTGGGTTTGGGGAGGATCGGCGGGGAGGGTTCGCGTTCGGCCTTGCCGGGTGTCTTTCTCACGGCGCGGACTCGCATGAACGCCAACCGCTCCTCGCGCAGCTCATCCAATCGGCGCAGAAGATGCATGGCGGCCAGCGAGTCTCCGGTCTTTCTTTGACGCATGAGGTCCCGGATTACCCGCCGACGCTCCTGGTCGATTCGCGTCAGCTCGGGGGCGGTGCGGCTCGGGCCTTCCAGCATGAGAATGGGGCGTTTCGGCCTGAGGATCAAAGGGCGCAGCTTGGGGTCGACGGGGAGGGCCGGAGGCAGTTTGTACTCGAGCTTGTCATCGGCTCCCGCGCCCTGACGGGCATCGAAGTCGCGGAAAGG
>CAZLGG010000004.1:0-85490 GCA_964559135.1 uncultured Planctomycetia bacterium | reverse complement strand
GTCTCGCGGCGTTCTTGCTCTTCGAACTCGTCGCCGCCTTGCTCGAGGAGCGTGTCGAGAGTCCTTGGAGAGTCGAGTCTTCGGCTCTCATCGCCGCAGTGATCTTCGCCGTCCATCCCGTCGCCACGGAATCCGTCGCCTGGGTTTCCGGTCGGAAGGATCTCGTTGCGATGGTCTTTTCTCTGGCCGCTCTGGGCTTCTTCTTGAACGGTGTGCGGCGCGGTCGTCCGGCCGGTTGGGCCGTCGCGTCGCCGGTGGCTTTCGCTTGCGCGTTGATGGCCAAGGCGAGCGTGTTCGTGCTTCCACTCGTGGCCTACGGGCTGTTGAGGGGCGTGGAACGATCGCGAGAGAAACCCTTCTCCCGGCGAACCCTCATTCCACTTGTGGGCGTCTCGCTCCTGGGACTGGCGGTGCATCTGGGGGTCGCCTCGAGTCAGGGAACGATCGAGTCCGAAGGGCTGCCCATCGCCACGAAGATGGTGGGCATGTGTGCCGTGTTCCTGCGCTATCTCGTACATCTCGTCGTTCCCCTCGACCTCAGCGTCGTCTACGAGGGGCGATTCGACGGAGTGTGGCATGTGGATGCGGTCCAGGGGCTCGTCGTTCTGCTCGCGTTGAGTGCAGCCACGGTGTTCGCCCTGAAGCGCCGGTCGCTTCTCGGTCTGGGTTTCCTTTGGTTGTTGGCCGGGCTCCTGCCATTCAACAACGTTTTCCCCCAGTTCGCAGGTGTGATGGCCGATCGCTATCTTCACTTCTCGCTCGCCGGGTTCGGGCTTGCTGTCGCGACCGGGCTGCTCCTGATCGATCGCGCTCGACGGCCAACTCTTGCCCTGCTGGTTGGGGCCATGGCGACCGCCTTTCTCGTTCCGCTTTCCAGGGAACGGACACGGGTTTGGGAATCCAGCGAGGTTCTCTGGCGCGACGCCAAGTCCAAGGCGCCGAACGCCATGCTCCCGGTTCTCCAGTTGGGTCACGCACTCGAAGAGCGGGCCCGGACGGTCAGGGAGCCGGGAGAGCAAGCGCGCCTCCGCCGCGAGGCCTTGGCCCAGTACGATGAGGCGGCCAGGCTTGCCCGAACACGGCGGGAGCGAGCCCAGGTGATGCTTCTTCGAGCCCCGCTCCAAGTCGAGCAGGGGCGCTTCGAGGCGGCCTTGAAGGACTTGGACGTGGCCGCGGACGCCTCCCGGGAGTTGGGCCAAGGACTGGAGCCGATCGACGTGGACAATCTCACGGTGACGCGTGCGACGGCGCTTGCGGGCTTGGGGAGGCTCGATGAAGCCCTCGATGTTCTCGGTCGGGTCCGGGCCGACTCGCCCGTCCGATTGCAGGCCGATCGCTCCCTGGCGTCGCTCCACATCCTTCTCGGCCTTCGCGCGCTGCAGTCGGCCCGATCTCCCGATGAAGAGCGGGCCGCCCAGGAGGAGTACGAACAAGGTCTCCGACTCCTCGCTCGGTTGGCGCGTCTCCACCCGCGGAATCGGGATGTCCGCATGGAGGAGATGAGGGCATGGCTGGGCGCTTCGTGGCTCACCGATGCCCCCATCGAAGTGAGCAAGAGAGCGCGGGCACTCGTCGAAGATTTCCCCGAGGATGGCGAGGCTTGGTATCTGCGTGCGCGGGCCTACGAGGACGTCGATCCCGAACTCGCGACCCAGGATCTCATTCGGGCTCTGAAGGTCGATCCCCGTTTCGAACGGGCGTATCTGCTGCTCGCACGCACTCTTCGTGCAAGGGGCTCCAACAGGGCCGCGATGGGAGTTCTCGATCGGGGATTGAAGACCCTTCCGAACTCCACGGCTCTCCGCCGGGAAGTCGCCGCAACTTGGTTGGCGTTCGGTCGACACCATCAGGCTACTCGGAACGCATCACTTGCTCTCGAGGCCGTGAACCGATCGTTGGAGTTGGTGCCCGACCAAGTCGAGGCTCTCGTTCTACGCGGAGATCTCCACCGGGAGTGCGCTCAGGACTCGTCTCTCGACGCAAAGGCCGTCACCGATCACTGGCGGCAATCCATCAAGAGCTACGAGCGCGCCTTGGAGCTCGATCCGCAGAACCGGGAGGCCAAGCGCGGACTGGCCTTCGGGTACAGGGCCGAGGGGTATGGGTACCTCAAGGCGGCGAGTCGTCTTCGAGGGAAGACCAAAGAGGTAGCGGAGCAGCGGGCACGCATCCGTGATGACGCGATGAGGACTTTTCGGAAGGCCTTGAAGCTCGCGGGAGATGACGAGAACTTCCGCAGTTTGGCCCGCCTCCTCGATGACTACGGGAAGGAACTCGGTGGGCGGGCTCGCCGTGCCAGAGATGAAGCGCGATTCGAGGACGCTCTCGGTCTGGTGGAACGCGCGCTGCTCTTCGCGCCCGACGACGTCGATCTCTTGTTGCTATCGGCCAAGATATCCTCGGACCTTGGCGACTCCGAGGACGCCGCTCGGGCTCTGGAGGCCGCGCTCCATCGCAATCCGGCGCACCTACAGGTCCTCTTCGAGTTGGCGCGATTGCGCCTGCTGCAAGAGGACTGGGCTGCCGCGAAGGATCTCTGCGTACGGTTTCTCGACCTTGCGCGGAGCCGCCCGCGGAGCGAGGCTCTCGATGAATTCATTGGAGCGGCCGAAAGGATGCTGGGGCACGCCGAAGGTCGCTTGAAGAAGTGACGGCGGCACCGACCGTCGTTCGTCTCGGCCGAGGTTCGTTGCGAGGAAAGCATGGATGGCTCGTTCGCGTTTCTATGCCGAAGAGTTAGGTGCCGTCGGTGACCGCGTGGAGTTGGACGTGGAAGAGGCACGCCATCTGACACGCGTTCTCCGGGTCCACGAGGGTGAACTCGTGATCCTCTTCGACGGACGAGGCGAAGAGGCTCTGGCTCGGGTCGACGCCGTGGGGAAGCATGGGGCCGGCGTTCGTATCGAGGAGCGCTATCCTCGTCGAGGCATGCCCGCGGTCGAGATCCGCCTGGCCGTGGCCCTTCCTCGGGCAGGAGGCAAGGACGACCTGTTGCGCCGCGTGATCGAGGTCGGCGTTTCGGAGATCCAGCCGATCATCACGGAACGGAGTGTGGCGCGGCCGGATCGGCACACCTCGGAGCGACGAGCGGAACGCCGACGACGCATCGCCTTGGCAGCCATGAAACAGTGCCGGCGCAACGTGTTTCCGGTCTGGAATGACCCGATTCTGCTTTCGGATCTGTCTCTCGGCGAAGGCGAACTCGGTGTGTTCGGCTCGGTCATGGCGAGCAGCGCGTCGCCGTCGCGGTGGGAGTCGATGCATCCGAATGCGGAGCGCGTGTGCGTCGTCGTGGGGCCTGAGGGCGGGCTCACGCCCGAAGAGGAGCAGGCGCAGCGGGCACGAGGTTTCGAGCCCGTTCGACTGGGGGCCACCGTGTTGCGCGTCGAGACCGCCGCCGTGGGGCTTGCCCTGTGGCTCGCGAGTCTCGAGCGAGCGAAAGGCGCCGACTGATGTCGATCCGCTTCTCCGTCGAATCCGACGGTGTCACCCGGACGTTCGAGCTCTCACGATCCGTCGTGACCTTCGGGCGTTCCAGGGAATGCACCGTGCAGATCGACGATCCCGCCCTCTCCCGGACTCACTTCCAACTGGAACTCGAGGCGGACGGTGTCTGGGTCCGGGATCTCAACTCCCGAAACGGAACGCTTCTCGGGGGCGAATCGGTCACCCGCTGCAAAGTCGTCGCCGGAGACGTGATTCAAGTCGGTCATTCCTTCGTCCGTCTGCTCGGGCCCGGGGACCCCGCGGGGTTGACGACGGTGTCCAAGGCGCCCACCGCACACTGGACCCGCCGACTCTTCGCGAAGGCAACGGGCGGGAGGCGACGGAAACCCCCGTCCTCCGAAGGAGAACTCGCGGACGAACTCCATCGATTGCAGAAGCTTCTCGGGCTGCTTCGGCGGATTACCTCCGAACTCGAACCCGAGCGGGTCCTCTCGGCCATCCTCGATGCGGCTCTCGAGTTCCTCGAGGCGGAGCGCGGATTCCTCGTCACGGTGGAGGAGGATCGGTTGTTCATTCCCGTTGCGCGCGACTTTTGGAAGAAGGACATTCCATCGCCCGCTTTCGAGTTGAGCCGAACCGTCGCTCTGGAAGTCGTGAGGCACGGGACCACTCTCGTGACCGAGGACGCCACCGAAGACCCTCGATTCGAGGAGATGGCGTCGATTCACGACCTCCAGATACGTTCCGTTCTCTGCGTTCCCCTCAAGGACGATCAGGGGCGAGTGACCGGCGCCATCTATCTCGACAACCGGTTCTCTCGCGGACGCTTCAACGATCGCGACGCGGAGTTCATGGAAGCCTTCGCGGCTCAAGCTGCGCTCGCGCTGCAGCGGAGCGGCGTCTTTGAGACTCTGAGAAGCTCTTCGCTGCGATACAGGGAAGCCGCCTCCCGCAATGCGCTCGAGCTGCGTGACCTGAAAGCGCGACTCAGGCAGATGGAACAGCAGCAGGGTTTTCGACACGATTTTTCCGTCCTCGTCGGACGCTCGGACGCGATGCGAGACTGCCTGAAGCTGGTGGACAAGGTCATCGATACGGATCTGGCCGTCCTGTTGCGGGGGGAGTCCGGGACGGGAAAGGACGTCTTGGCTCGATTGATCCATGAGCAGGGGCCGCGCAGCGACGGCCCCTTCGTGGTGGCGGATCTCTCGGCCCTACCCCGGGGTCTCGTCGAAAAAGAGCTCTTCGGCCACGCCACGGGGGCGTTCAGCGGGGCGAGCGAGGCCTCGTCGGGTCTCATCGCCGCGGCCGACGGCGGCACTCTTTTCCTCGACGAAATCGGGGATCTTCCGCAAGAGACTCAAAAGAGTCTCCTGCGAGTTCTCGAGGGGGGTGATGTGCGTCCCCTGGGGGCCACGCGTCCGTTTCGCGTCGATCTGAGGATCATCGCCGCGACGCACCACGACCTGGAGAAGGCCTGCGCCGCGGGGCAATTCCGAGAAGACCTCTACTATCGCCTGAAGGGCATCGAGATCCAGGTGCCTCCTCTTCGAGATCGCGTCGACGATCTCCCTGTTCTCGTCGAGCATTTCATGGCGCGTGCGGGCGTTTGTTTCGAGTTCAGTCCGAAGGCGTGGAGGTGCCTCGTCCAACACGGGTGGCCGGGCAACGTCAGGGAACTCCAGAACGAGCTCGTCCGGTTGGGGCTTCTCGGCCGCTCTCGCATCAACGCGACGGATCTGAGTCTCGCGCTCGGCGGGGCGCCCCGTGAGTTCAGCCTGGGGGAGGGGGGGCTCAAGGCGAAGGTCGATGCCTTGGAAAGTCGCCTGATTCAAGAGGCGCTGGCCGCGGAAAGCGGCAACAAGACTCGTGCCGCCCGTATCCTCGGTCTCTCGCGGGTGGGGCTCAGGAAGAAGATGGAGCGCCTGGGCATCGAGGGCTGAGGACTCCACGCTCGAATCTGGAAACTTTGTTTTCGGTTTCCCCGGAGGACTTTACAGAAATGGTTCCCGGGCCGCAGGCCTAATCCCTTGAAAGGGAATATGTTGCGCCCTTGCGTTGAATGGGGATGGTCGGGTATAAGGTTTGCGAGCCCCACCTTGGTAGAACAACCCTTCCGCGTCCGCGGGAGTTCCCAGAGCGACACCCGGTTTCAGGGATTCGGACCTCATGCCCAAAATCATCGTCAGCGACGCCCAGGGCGAGCGCGAAGTGCTTCTCGACAAGGACGAAATCCTTCTCGGTCGCGTTGCGGGTCAATGCGACGTGGTCATCAAGGTGCCGGAAGCTTCCCGGCGCCACTGCCGTCTCCTACGCGAAGACCGTGTCTGGTTCGTCGAGGATTTGGGGTCGAGCAACGGGACGCGTGTCAACGGCCGCAAGGTGACGAAATTCGAACTCCAGGATGGAGACGAGATCCAGGTCGGAGTCGCGCGGGTGCGATTCCTCACGTCCGACCTCGTCGCGCCGTCCGACGAGATCGAACTCGAAGATGTCGGGGACCTGGAGATCTCCCTCGAGGACGACGAAGCCTGGCTGCGGATCGGCAACGGCCCGAAGCAGGGTGAAAAGGTCGTACTCCAAGGGCGGCTGACCGTGGGCCGACGCAGCACGAATGATCTCGTCCTGACGGAAAAAGGTGTCTCGGGGTCCCATGCCGAGTTTTTCGCCCGTGACGGGAGTTGGTGGGTGCGGGACGTGGGCTCCACCAATGGGACCCTCCTCAATGGTGACAAGGTCGTCGAGGCCGAGCTGAGCCCGGGTGACACGGTGAAGATCGGCGTCGTCGAGTTCTCCTTCGGCACGGGTCATTTCGACGAGGCTGAGTCACTCCAGGCGACGGTCGCGCTGGACACGGGGGAGATGGGCGACTCCGTTTTCGCGATCTCCGACGCGAATCTCCGGAAGAAAAGGAAGACGTCCCTGCTTCTCACGTTCGCCGTCCTCGCTCTCGTCGTCGGCTGCGGCGCCTACTGGATCATGCAAGGGAGCAAGAAGAAGGCCGGTCGCGAGGAGATCAAGGTCATTCCCGGAAACCTCGTCGCGCAAGGGGCTTCCTTCGAGTTGGATCGCCTGGGCGACGCCGATTATCTGGTCTCCGACGCGGCGGATCTGGACTACGAGGAGGTCCGCACGAAAGCCCACTCCGGTCGTTACGCATTGAGACTTCAGGCTCGGGGAGGCCAGGGACTGGAGCTCATCGCCTTCTCGGCGCCGGTGCAAAGCGTCGTTTCCGGAGACCGATTCGACGTCGGCGCCTGGATCCAGGTCTCCGGGCTGGATGGCTTCGCAGGGGTCGGGCTTCGGTGGCTGGACGCCGATGGCCAATCCATCGGAGAGGACCTCGTTCTGGCGCAGCCGGGCGGTTCCGGGTTCGTCGAGGTCCACGGGCTTGTGCGTCCGCCCGCCGGCGCGGCCTCCGCGCGGGTCGTTCTGGGAACCGTCGACGCCACCGGAAGCGCCTACATGGACGATGTCTACGTCTTGAGGCGAAGAGGTGACTCGGCGGGTAATCTCTCCCGCAACGGCTACACCGCTTTTCTCGATGCCAACGGGCGGTTCTCGCTCGAGCGCGATGGTCACGATCTCGTCACCCGCGGAGGTCCGGTGCAGTGGAGCGATGGACGGGTCGTCGATCCCGCCGATCGATTCCTCGCGGACCAGCGGGACTATGGCGCCGACGAGATTCGTGTGGAAGGCGACGTCGCAGGTGGCGGGCATCTCACGGCCAAACTCGGGCCCGGTGAGAAGGGGTTGGTCCTCGACGCTGCGGTCGAGGATGCTTCCGGCGAATGGTTCGCGGGGCTTGCCGTCGATCCCGGGCAGGGCCTCGTGACCGTGGCGTCCGACAAGGCCCAATGGCACATCGATGACTTCAGTCGCGACGGCGTGACCGAGTTGATCATCGGGAAGGGGCATCGCTCGGCGCGCATCGTCTTCGCGAGTCCCGTGAATGTCCGCATGGTGACGGAGCGACGCGCGACGTGGCTTCTCCTTCCGCTGGGGCGGGAGGAAGGGCAGCTTGCCTGCCGCCTTCCCATCCAACTCGACTTCAAGGATGAGATTGCGCGAGCGGGTCTTTTGGCTGAGCAGGCGGCGCGGGCCCACCGCGTGGAGAAAAACTACGGCCTGGCCATGAAGCTCTACTCAGAGATCGTCAACCGCTACGCCTTTCGGAAGGATCTCGCCGAGTCGGCTCAGTCCTCCTACGAGGAATTGCGATCCTCGGGCGAGCGGCGCGCTCGGGGATTGGCGGGGCGCATCGATGACGTCATTTTCTTCAAGACGTTTCGTCGGGACGCGGAGGCGCTCGTGCAGGAGGGGCGGCGACTTCAGTCCGCCTACGCCGGAACCTCCATCGCGGATCAGGTGGCTGAGCAGTTGAAGCGCTTGACGGAAGCTTGGAACGCCCTGAGGCGATCCGAGCGGGAGTCGTTGGCGAAGATCCAGTTGACGCGAGGGAAGGACCTCATGCGGCCTGGAAGGTCCATGCCGCTCCTTGCCCGCGCATTCTTCGTTTCGGCGCGACGATTCGCGCCCGAGGGCAGCGCGGTGCGCTCGGAGGCCGAGGCCGAACTCGAACGGATTCGCCGGATACTGGCCGGGGACTGAAAGGAATCAGTATGGCTATTCTCACGGGGATCGATCCCGGAACTTACTCGATCAAGATCGTCCAGGGGCAGATGGCGGGGCCACTGTTCCGACTGTTGCGGGCGGTCGAGATCTTCGTCGAGCCGGAGGGCGACCCGGAGGTCGACATCCTGCAGAAGTTGCAGACCGAGCTTCCACCCCTCAAGCTCAAAAAGGGCCTCCCACGACTGGGAGTCTCCGGGCGCGAGTTGATGATCCGGTACACGCACGTCCCTCCTGTTCCCATCTGGCGTCTCAAGATGCTGATGGACTTCGAGGTGGCGGACATGGCGAGTTCCAGCGGCGAGGAATTGATCGCCGACTACAATCTGTTGCACTCATTCGTTGACGACGGCGACGAAACGGTCCTCGTGGCCCTCGTCAAGCGCTGGTTCCTCGAGAGCCGCCTGAGGGCCCTCGGCGCCTCGGGAATCGACGTGCAGGCGACGACACCCAATTGCGTCTCCCTCTTCAACAGTTTCGCCGCTTTCGGAGCGATCGAGGACGAAGAATACACGTTCCTTCTCGACGTCGGCGATCAAAACCTGGAGATGGCGATTCAAAAGGACGGCGAGCTGCTGTTCGCCCGCAATCTTTCCGGGGGCGGCGCGGCCTTCACCCAAGCCATCGTCGACGCTTGGGGAGTGGGGATTCCCAAGGCCCGGGAACTGAAGCACGAATACGGGAACGTCACGCCCCGTGGGCGCGCCACCTATGCGTCCAGCGAGGAAGAGAAGGTCGCGATGGCTCTCATGGGGGTCGCCGGCCAGCTGTCGGGCATGGTGCAGTCCACCATCAACTTCGCGAGGAATCAGAGCGGAGTGAGAGATCTCGAGATCGGCCGCATCATGATCTCGGGCGGTGGATCGTCCTTGAAGGGCCTGGATGCCTACCTGGAGCAGAACCTGAATCTTCCGGTCCAAAGGTTCGTTCCCGACGCGGGGTTGGACCTTTCCGCGCTGCCGCCCGCCGAAGCCGATGCTTTCGAGGCCGACCCCTCGGCGTTCGCCTGCGCCTTGGGGCTCGCTCGGATGTCCGAGGACACCCAGGCCTTTCACATCGATCTCGTGCCCGACGCCGTCAAGAAAAAGCGTCGGTTCCTGCAACGGGATCTGTACATGATCCTCTCCGGGGTGGCCGCCTTGGTGTTGCTCGTGCTGGTCTTTTTCGATCTGAGGGGCGAGGCGACCGCGGCCGAGCAGGCGAGGTCACAGGCGAGGCGGAAGGAGCGAACCGCACAGGCCCAGCGACGGCGGTTTGACGATCGCCTGGAGGAGGCTCGCCAGATTCAGAACAAGGTGAACGAACTGGCGTGGGCGAGTCGCGGCGGGACGTATCTGCTTCGGGCTCAGGCCCTCGTCCAGAAGAGCGCACCGGCTTCCATGTGGGTGAGGTCGGTTCGGGTGTCGTCGAAAACGCTGACCCCACCCGGTCAGACGGACCAGGGAAAAAAGAAACAGACGGAGAAGGTCGTCGTCGAGGTCCTGGGTGAGATTCGCCAGCTCGGTGAGGGGGTCACCTCCACCTATAACGCGTTCGTCGAGGCCTTGAGAAGTGGCCCGAATGCGCCTCGGGTGGAGACGACTCGGCGACCCGACGATGCGGGGGGCACCTTCGAGATCCTCATCGATTTCACGGGATGGCCCGAGTCCAAGAGCGAGGCAGAGGAGGGGGACCTATGAGCTTCGAAGAATTCTGGCAGGAGAATAAGACCTTCGTCCTGATCCTGCTGGGGGGGGGCGTCGTGTTCCTGACCGCCTGGTTCGTCGTGACGGGCTCTGTCGAGGACGAGATCCGAAGCAACGTTGCGGCGGCTCGTAACCACGAGCGCAAGGCCAAGAAGCTGAAACTCCCGTCGGGCGCTCTGCGCCGCGTCGAAACCCAACTGGAGGAGCTCCGGGACCGGTTGGACATGCTGCAGAAGGAACTGGCCTATGTGCCGCAGCCCGGGTTCACGCTGGAAGGAGTCGGGAAGTCACCGGACATTCATTTCAACGAGACCCTTCATCGTATGCTCCGCGACGTCGTCGAGGTGGCGGCTTCGCTGGACATTCGCGTCTCGCCCGACCTCGGCCTCCATGGCGTGACCCCTCGGACACGCAAGGAGATGGAGTGGTATCTGAACGGACTGGACGTCGTGAATCGCATCGGAGTCGCCGCTATCGCCTCCCAGGTCGAGACCGTCGAACCCATCACCATTCAGGAGTACCCGAAGAAACGCGGGGGAAGGCGCGGCGAGCGCCCGTTCATCGAGCCGGTCTCCGTGACTTTCCACGCCCGCGGCGGACCGGCCGCGATCGACAGCCTTCTTCGCGGACTCCAACTTCCCGGCGCCCGGCTTGTCGTGACGACGGCCCGCATCTCGTCTCTGGAGAAACCCGAGGGCAAGAAGACCTCCGTCTTCGACGAGGGACTGGTGGGCCTCGACGCCACGGTCCAGGCCCTGCGCGTGGACCCCGAGGGTGAACCCACGAAGCCGGCGATGGCGAGGAGGTGAGCGATGTCCATGAATAGGGAAAAAACCGTCTTCCTGGTCACCGTGCTCCTCGTGGCATGGTTGGGGTGGAGTGAGCTCTCCACGGACCGGGCCACCATGAAGGGGCGGCGCCCCAGGGGGCGCGCTCTGGCCGTGGACACGGAGGGGCTCGACGTGCTCGAACCCGCTCTGCTCGGCGAAAACGAAGCCACATGGGACCAAGGCGGTCGCAACATCTTCAGGGCGCCGAGCGAACTCGAACCCCTGCCGCCTCTGACTCTGCCCGTGCCGCCGCGGAGTCCCCTTCCTTTGGAGCGCCCGACCACCGTGCCGGGCCCCGATCCCTACCATCGCTTCGATCTCCTGACGGTCCCCGTCGTTCACGAAGGCGTTCGTCTTCCTCCGCGAGAGGAGCCGGGATTCCTCGCAGCGATCACCGAGGGGGAAGAGGAGGACGAAAACGTAACCTCCGCCGAGCCCGAGGATGCCGGTCAAGAGGAGACGGAGCCGAAGAAGCCGCTCACTCGGGCGGAGCGGAAGGTGATGAGCCTCCGGATGCGCCTGCAGAAGAAGACCGAGGAGCGCATCGAGGAAGCGAAGGAGATCGAGGACAAGGCGCGACAGCTCGCGGAACGACAAAGAACGCTGGACAAGATTCACTGGCTTTCCGGCGAGGTCTGGTACGGGCGCATGGAGAACGACGCGCGGCGCAAGCCGGGCCAGGGAGGTTTCGATAAGTACGAGATCAAACTCCGCATCGACACGGTGAGGAATGACGCTTCGATGGCGCCGTCTCAGAAGGAGCAGGCCCTCTCCGATCGCGACCTGGAAATCGTTTTTCGACGCTTCGACTCGAAGAAGTTTCGCTTCGAAGACGCGCTGCAGAAGCTCTCACCGGTCAACATCGCCAGCATCGAATTCGCGGAGTCGCCCATCAACGTCTTCGAATTGAGGTTTCGGCAGACCCCGAAGGACGCCTTGGCGGACCAGCTTGGGTTGGGCCAGGATCTGGCCGCTGCCGGTGAGTATCGCAGGGCGAAGCAGCATTTTCTCATGCTCTTGGAGGGAGGTGCGAAATCGAAAGCCCTGTTTCTCGCTCTTGCGGACACCGCACGGCGAGATTTCGATCTCGAGAACGAGACGCGGGCCTTGCGCGAGGGGCTGAAGCTCGGTCCCGATGACGCGGAACTGTTGGCGGCTCAGGCCGATCTCCATCACCGCCTGGGATTGAATGACCTCGCCTTGGCCTCACTCGAGAAAGCGATCAAGCTGGCTCCTCAGTCGCCCCGTGTCAATGCGGCGCTGGGTCGAGTCCTCCTCGCCCAAGGTCCAGGCGCCGCCGGAGGCACGGAGCGTGCGGCCGAACACCTTCGCAAGGCTCTCCTCGGCCGTTATGCCGATCGTAGCGAGCGGCGGCGCGTTCAGCGGGATCTGGCGACCGCCGAGTTCCGGCTGCGCAGGCTCGCCGAGGCCAAGCGCCTCTACGAGACGATTCTGGGCGAGGTTCCCAACGACACGTCCACCCTCGTGGGGTTGGGGTCCATTGCACTCGCGGAGAAGGACCTGGCCGGGGCCAAGGCGTCCTACCAGAGCGCCCTGAAGGTCGATCCTTGGTGCGGGGGGGCATACTTGGGGCTCGGGCTCGTCGCCTTGGATGAGAAGGACTGGGTGACCGCGAGGGATTCCTTCCTGGACGCAGCGGAAGCGGATCCGCTCCTGAGCGGCCGGGCATTGATCGCTCTGGGTTTTCTCTACGAGCTCATCGGCGACACCGAGGCGGCGACGAATGCCTACGCATCCGCCTATGAGGCGGACCCGTCAGATCCGGAGGTCATTCTCTTCCACGGACGGGGTTACCTCCTCAACGGCGATGCGCAGAGCGCCGGCGAACAATTCGCTCGCGCCGCGGAGAAGTTGCCCGGGCAGTTCGATCTCTTGGCGCATCTCTCCGAGTCGGCGTTCCTTCTGGGACGTTTTTCCGATGCGCTTCGTTATCTCGATGCCGCCATCGCCCTCAGCCCGAAGACCCCGGCCTTGCTCGTGCGTCGGGCACAGACGCTCGCTCGTATGCGGCGGAACGATGAGGCCAAGGCCGCGCTCGAGGCCGCGAAGGTCGTCGCAGACGACGACGAGGTGGAGTTGTCTTTGGCCTGGTACTACTACAGCCAGGGCAACGCGGAGGAAGCGCTCAAGAGACTGAAGTCCATCGAGCGCGAGTTGGACAGGCGAGATGAGACGCCCCGTGCGCAGTACGTGCGGACCTGGGCCCGCGCCATCGAGGAGAATCTGTCGATGCGGGTCTGGAAGGATCACTTCGACCGCGTGGCATCCGGGCGGGATCTCTTGAGGGGCTGGAAGGTGCATGCGCCCGGCAGCGGCATCTCCATCAGTCTTCTTCAGAACAGTGTTCGCTTCCAAGGGACCCAGCGTGAGTCCGAGACGCCGAGTGCCATCATCCAGGAGAGGCCCGGCCGTGCCCTGGTCTCATTCGAGGCCGCTCTGACAGCGCGAGCCAAAGCTCCCTTCGTGTCCGGCGTGGCGATTCTCTCTTTCCGTGGAAAGCCTGGTGACGAGAATCCGTTCACGGATCCGGTGGGGGGGGGCATGGCCTACGAAGGTCTCGTTTTCGCCCGTCTCCCCGAAGGCCGCCTCGCGTACCGATTGATCGAACGGCACCAGATGAGCAGGTGGCATGTGCTCGGATCGTCCTGGCCCGCCGGCGCCGAAGGCGCTCCCGGAATTGCGACTTTGGGCATCCGCGTGGAGGACCCGAAGAAGGGGATTTTTCGACTCGTCTTCGACGGCCAAGACGTGGGGCCCCAGGTGGAAGTGAAGGGGCTCTCTCGATCGGCCCGTGAGCTTCAAGGGTGGGTCTTCGCGCAGGCCGAGATCGACCGCAAAGTGGATCTGCACGTCGATGACGTCCGGATCGTCACGCGTATTCGGAAAGGACGCTGATGATGGGCACTCATTCTCGAAACGACGGGTTCACCCTCATCGAACTTCTGGTCGTCATAGCGATCTTGGGAATCTTGGGCGCGCTCGGCGTCACCATGTTGCGGAGTTCCCAGGCCGATGCCGAGGAGCTTCAGTGCAAGGCGACGATCCAGACTCTCGCGACCGCGCTGGAACAATACAAGTCCGACCGACGGCACGGCGCTTATCCCCTGACGAGTCTCGAAGGCGTCCCGGGTGCGGGTAAGCTCACGAATCGGATCAATCTCGGCGCCGAGTCCATGTTCGTCGCCCTGGCCTCGAAGGACTTTCGGGGCGATCGACCCTCGGAGAGTCTCGGGGACAACAGCTTCGAGAATACGGATGGGGATGTCTCCGTGAAGCCTCTGACGATCTACGGGTCCAAGGATCTCTTCGAGTTCCTCGATCCGTGGGGGAACCCTTTCGCGTACTTCAACGCCGCCGACTATGGAAATCCGGCCGTCCGTCGCTACATGGCGGCGCCCACGGTGGGGGCGGAATACGAAATCGTCACGGTGAAGCCTTGGGAGAATCCCAAGACGAAAAGTCCTTTTCGGCCCTCCAGCTACCAGGTTTTCTCCGCCGGTCCGGACATGACATTCAATACCGAGGATGACATAGGAAACTGGTGATGCGGAACGATCGGGGCATGACTCTCCTGGAACTCCTGGTCGTGATGGCCATCATCGCGGCGGTCACGGGTGTGGCCGTGGGCCTCATCAAACGCCGCGACAAAGGACTTCTTTTGGAAAGCAATGCGCGGCTCGTTCGGGCGTCGTTGCGACTGGCGCGCAACGCGGCCATCAACTCCGGCGTCGGTTCCTTGATCCGTCTGGACCCTGAGGATCTCGCGGTGGAGGCCGCCATCGTCGAGCAAGCTGGAGTTTGGCATTTCGAGGACGATCGCGGATCTCGCGGCATGCGTGTGGATGGCGGGACCATCGAGGAGGGTGGGAAACTCGGTCGTTGCCTCGAAGTCACCGGTGGTGAAGTGGATCTGGGCAGCTACCCCTGGTTCGATGCCGTCTACGGCTTTCGACTGGGATTCTGGATACGGCTCGAGGAACTGAAGGGCGGGAGCTTGGCCAGTCGCGGGAGCGTCTTTCATCTCTCACTGGGTCGGGAAGGCGGGCTGGAAGCCGAGTTGGGATTGGGAGGGGCTCAGCCGGATCGCGTTCGCATCTCCACGGGCCCCCACCTGCTCGCGCCGGGTCGATGGACTCACGTCGCTTTGCTGTATGACGGCGTCGCGATTCGGATCGAGGTCGACCACGTCCTCCGAGCAGAGCGCCGCGAATCTCGTCCTCTCGTTCGGGAGCCCAAGGCGCATCTGGCGCTTGGAGGGGCGGGCGATGGAATCACCGCGCGCATGGACGAGGTCCGCTACGACGCGATTCTCGAGGGGGAAAGGGAGGTTTTTTCCGTCGGCATCGACGTGGCCGAGGACTCCGATCTCCTCGTTCATCTGGACGGGCAGGGCCGCCTCGACCCACGATTCCATCGCCGTCCGGTGCGTCTGGTTCTCATGACCGATGCTGTGGAGGAGGGAGCGGACCCGGAAACGGAGGTGATCACCGTGGAGCTGTCTGGAGCCATCCGTTGAGGCGCGTGAACGCAACGACCGCGAGGGGCGACGAGGGCATCGCCCTCATCATCGTCTTGAGTGTGCTCACCATGCTGTTGGTGATCGCAACGCCGTTCGTCGTCGAAGCTCGCAGGGACCGACGGACCGCCGTGATCTCGGCGGAACGCCAGCGCGCGCGCGCCGTGGCCGAGGCGGCTGTGGAGATGGCGAAGGGCCGGCTCGATCGAACGCACCAGGGATTGGAGAGCCGCCCGAATTCCGGGGGGACTCCCGATTTCGACAGCCCGGACGAACTCGCGGTCGACGTCCACCCCAAGAAGTGGGCGGATGCTCTCGGACAGGACGGCGGCTTCTCGTACATGGCGGACCCGCGGGGGGACCTGTGGTCACTGACGGTGGAGGATGAGCAGGGTCGCATCGATGCGGACACGGCCCCACCTTTCCTTCTCGGTGGACTGGTCGGTCGCACCGTTCTCACGAAGGAGGCGAAATCGGGCGACACCACTTTGGAAGTGGAATCTCTCGAAGGACTCCCGCCCAAGAATGGGCGGGTCCTTCTCGGCACGGAGCTCCTCGAGTATCGCCGCGCGGAAGGGACGACTCTTTCCGGCGTCTCGGTGACACGCGGCCACGAAGTCGGAAGCTGGGTGTTGAGCGGACTCGCCCTCGATCTCGCCCTGTGGAACACCCTCTCCCGGCGCGCTCAGGGCGGTTTCGTGCGCTTGCCGACCGTGGCGGCGCTGAAGGACGTGTCCCGGTACGGGAAGAGCGCTCTTCCGGAGAATCGTCTCGACGCGCTGCTCGACGTGCTGACCGTTCATGGCCGCGCGACCACCCCTTCGGGGTGGGTCGAACCCGTCCGGGTCGTGGGGGTCGTGGATCCGGATGCCTTCCGGCCCGACAGAGGCGGACAGCCCGTCCGCGTCAGAAATCCCGATTTCTTCAACGCCGGCACTCTGGTTCGCTTGGGCGATGGAAAGACCTGGGAGTACCACCTCGTGACTCGGGTTTCGGGAGGCCGCAACGGGGGAACGGTCTGGCTGCTCGACGAGGCGAAGCAGACCTGGCCTTTCGACTCCGCCGTGTTGCAGGCGGAAGCCAGGCGGCCCGTGAACATCAATTCCGCGGCCAGGGACACCTTGATTCTCCTGTTGGAGGGGTTGGAGTACTCCCCGTCCGGACGACGCGATCCCAAGCATGCACATCGTGTGACGCGGGGGATTGCCGAGGCCCTGGCCGACATGCTCATCCAGAACAGGCCGATCCGAGGGCCTCGGCATCTGGTGAACCTGCTTTCCGTCAGCTACCTCGTCGCCAAGGGTGACTACACGGCGCCTCTGGGGCGAGTGAGCGACAGTGACGTGCGTGTCGGCGGTCAGGAGCCGCCGGCCATCACGCCACGGATGGCGATGGCTATCGTCCAGAACGCGATCAATCCCCTTCACCGATCCCTCCTGACCTCGACGATGCCCTTTGGCTACGTGAGCGGGGACTGGTTTCGCGTGGAGGCCATGGCCAGCGTCAACGACGCCGCAGGGACCGAGCGCGCGCGTCACCGTCTCCGGGAGGTGTTTCGCACCGGCCCGGCCGAAGAGCTCATTCTCCGCCTTGACCGCCAAGTGGACTTCGAACGCTCCATCGTGAGGGCTCGATCGGGTCGGTTCGTCGAAACGCACCCGGTCCCCATGAGCGTCTTTCAGGGTGCGAATGCGAAACCCGAGAGGCGGATTCTTCGCTATATGACGTGGTTCGAGGATCCCGAGCAGGAGGGACTCTTTCCGGACGAGACGGAGGGGGACGTGCGCCTTCAGCCGGCACGGATGGAGACGGTCGCCGGCATCGACTTCGAGGAACATTTTGACGGGGCCGTCATCGGGGTGGCCGCCGAAGGCCTCGCACGCACGAGTAGCAAGATTCGTCCGGATCTCGTCGAACCCGAGGGATTCCGATTGGATCGGACCGCCTACCCTTTGCCCCTGCAGGGGGCCCGCGGCGGAGCGCGGGCGGGCGGGGGCAACATCCTGGATGAGTTGGGGCTGCTGCCGTTCGTCGTGCGTTTCTGGATTCGTCCGCGAAGTTTCGGGGCGGCGCCCGTTTTCTTCTCGATCACGGGGCCGGACCCGACGATGGATTTCATCGACGCCAGTTGGAATCCGGGGGATGGGAAGTTCCATTTCCGTCTCCACGACAACACCATCGACGATCCCGGTACCGGAATCGTTGAAGCCGCCGAGGTGACGTGGTCCCCTCCTCCCGCCGTCGTCGAGGACGATACGTGGTATCACATCAGCCTCCACGCCGGAGGAAGCCACCCGGAGGATCTCGTCTTGCTGGTGGACGGGTTCGCTCGAGGACGTCACCGCTTCGTCTCCCGATTGGCATCGGGTCTGTCGTCCTCCGGGATGAGCTTCACCGTGGAGGACGCCGAGGGCTGGCCCAACAGCGGGGCATTCTGGATCGGAACGGAAGTCGTCCACGCCTCCCGCTCGGCGGGGAGCAACACCTTCGACGTCTTCAACAATCCACAAGGTGTCCTGCCGAAGGGCAGGGGCGCACGGGGAACGAGCGCCGTCGCCCACGTGGCGGGCGAGACCGTCCGTCTCTTCGGCTATTCCTCCGTCCTCAGCCGAACGGTTCAAGTGGGGCAACCCGGCGAGGTCCTGCCCGAGGGACAGGGCGTTCTTGCTTCGAGCCTCTCCCCATTCGATCTCTGCGGCGTGAAGGGCAATGACACGGCCAGCCTTCAGATCGGCGGCACCAGCATCGGAGTCGAGGTGCTGGATCTGGCCCAGGTGAGCCAGATCGACCTGGAGGCCTTTCCGGGAGGGCAATTGGCCACCTCTCAAGAGACCTTCCAGACGTCAGGGGGGTATGCCGTCATCGTGGCGCCCCTGTTTCCGTCGTCGACGTCGGGGCTGACGAATCCCAGCAATCTCAACACTCAGCTCATGACCGTGGCCCAGCTCATTCGATTCCAAGGCCGACAGGGCGCTCGGTTGACCGGCGTGACGTCCGTCACGAATCCCTTCAATCCCCAGTTGGCGGACCAATTGCCCCTCAACGCCAACACGACGCTCTACACCGCGACCCTGGCAAAGATCGTCACACGCCTCACGGGAGGCGGCCCGAATTCCCCGGGCGTGGCGGCCATCTTCCCCATCTCGATCCACCTCACCGATGCCGAGGGCTACAAGGAGCCGGAACTGGCGAACGGGACCCCCCGAGCCGAGTACATCCAGTTGGGACAGCCACTGCAACGCCCCACGTTCCAGAACTTCGCGTCGCATCGGGTGGAGTGGATCGCCTACTACGGAGTGGATCGGGCGGGCGGGATGTTGCTTTGCCACGAGAGGAGTCGCCTGGCGGCCGCGGTCAATGCGGTTCGCAACCAAATCAACGGTGGTGGGGGCTTCAATCCCGGGGGTGGGTCCACGAATATGCCGCCCGCTCCGGATCCCATCACGGTGAACAATCAACTCCGGTTCCGCAGCCAAGCCGGTACCGACCAGTTCGGCTATTTCGATCCGACGGATTCCGCCGCGGTCCACCCCGCGGGGAATTCCGCCATTCCCGTTTTCCGGACGACGGTCACGAATCTTCGAGGCGCCACCGCCGCCGGCTACGGTGACAGCGTCACCGTGATCTCGCCGGTCGATGACTTCCGGGGGCGCTTCTATGTCGCGTGGACGAACGGGCCCCTCGTGGCGCTGACGCAGAACATTCTCGGCCGCCTCAACCAGATCGCTCTCCCCCTGGGTGGACGGAGTTTCGACAACCGCGATCGTCGGCGATACACACGCCTCGTCAAGTTTCCTTCCGGCGAGATGCCGAACGTGGGGCGTTCCCCGGATGCCTGGGTGGGCGGCGATGCGGGGGGAAGTCCGCGGGGCGGAGGGCTCCTCGACGAGGTGCGTCTGGCCCGACTCAGGGAGGAACGGTTCGTCCTCTGGGACCAGCAGCTCGTGAACCCGGTGGGGGGGGCTCCGGATCCCTTTCCGCTGGGACTGGACGACAGCGCGACGGAAATCCCCATCGTTCAGGCCTGGTGGGTTCCGGATCTGCCGGGGAATCTCAGCAACCAACTCAATGACTGGCTGAGCGACGGGCGAGAGTTGCTCGTGGGCCAGGGGAGCGTCACGTTGCCCACGGATGCCGGTCTCGTCCTCATCGATGACGAGATCATCGCGTATCGCGGCGTGGCTCAGGGGGATCCGCCCCGGCTCCTCGACTGCGAACGAGGATTCATGGGGACCACGCCGGAAAAGCACGGATTCGGTTCCAACATCACGTTCCTGGATTGGCGCGTGGTGAGTCGACTGAGCCGCGAGCTTCAGCCCGACGACTACCGCATTGCCGTCCAGGACGGCCGGGACTTCCCCTTCGAGGGCGGAACGGTGCTCGTCGGTCGAGAGATGGCGCATTACGTCCAGTCCCAGGGAGGGGAACTCCGCATGCCCCAGGGTGACGACCCCAAGACAGGTCGATCCGTCGGCATCTTCCGGGGACGCTATGGAACGCTTCGCGGCAGTCATCCCCAATCGGAGATCGTCCTGGAGATGCCGTTTCGATACTGGGACCGGTACACGCCCAACTCCGATGATCCCGAACTCGCCTTCTTCGGCTTTTCCATGTCGGAGGCGAGAAGTTTCATCCGCGGCATCGCCTGGCATCACCGTTTCGATAAGCCGGCGATCGGTCTCAACGTCCTTCTCCGTTTCGATCCTGAGATCCCCTGGGATACTCCCCCGCAGAAATCAGCCGGTAAGTTGCTTCTTTTGGAGAGTGCATCGGGGAGAGCGCGCGACAAACTCGATCGATTCCTCCTCAATCGAGGCGGCAAGGGCCTCGAGGGGCGTGTGTTCTTCACGTATCGCCCCGACGCCATCGACCCTGTGAACATGACACGCAACGATTGGAAGGAGACGCCGAGACTCTTGGACCTCGAATTGCGCTACTTGGCCGAGCCCATCGTGGGGTCGAGGGAGGCGTTGCGATGAGGGGCAGACGATCCGGCATCACGCTCATCGAATTGATGGTCGCCATGAGCATCTTCTCCGTGCTCGGCCTCTTCGTGTTCGTCCTCATGCGACAGAGCCTGGGCATCTATCGGTCCGGGAGGGGCGGGGGCGAATTGAACGACAAAATGGATCAGACGCTGCGGCTCCTGGAGGAGGACCTGCGCTGCACCTGGATCGGCGACCCGGATGGCGGCGGAGTCACGGCTCCCTTTTTCCTCAGCCATGATCGCGTCTCGATTCTGGTGGCGCCCAAGGGCGACGACCCGGGCAACGTTGCCACCAAGACCTATGCGACCGGGGACCCGCGGTCTTTTCTTTTGCGTTTCGCAAGGACCTATCCCGGGAGCGAGCGTGAGAGCACGGTCGCACGGTTCGCCGGGACGCGTCTGGGGTCAGAGGCCTACATCGACGGCGTGAACGATCTCGAGGAGAGCGGCGCACTCTCGGACCCGAAGAAGCAATCCGGACAGGCCGCACCGGGTCTGTTGCCGCCCGAGAACCTGATGGAAGTGGCTTGGTATCTGGATCGAGGACCGTCCGATGCGCCCCACACGTATACGCTCTATCGGGTCTTTCGGTCGCCGATCGGAGGGAAGGGCTCCCTCTTGCAACCGGATCCCTCGAAAGTCATGACCGCCGACTGGTTGGAGGCCCATGCAAGCCCCGTCGTCACGGGAATCCTCTATTTCGGTCTCGTTTGCTGGAGTCAGAACACCAAGGAGTGGCGAGAGGAGGATGTTCTCTCGGGTGAGGGCCTCGGACGAAAGCCCAATGACTGGAGCGAACTCTGGTGGGACAGCACCCGGGGTCTCTACGAACCGTTCGGTTTGGGTGTCGGGGGAGCTTCCCTGCAGGACACCGAGGACGACGTCTATCCCAAGCGACTGCGGCTCGTCGTCACGTTCGCCCCCGAAGGTGCCGCCGCGGCGGCGGCACTCGTGGGGGACGTCGGGACGCGCGAACGCAGTCTGCGCATCAGCGATCCCGAGCTCTTCGTCGAATTCGATGCGGGACGCGGGCCCCGGCATCTGCGCATCGAGGACGAGTGGATGGAGGTCGTCGCCGCCGACGGTCCCGATCTCCAGGTGCGCCGCGGTGTCCGGGGAACTCATCCCGCGCGCCACGTCTCCGGAAGCGCGGTGCTGGCTGGACGCTCCTTCCGGCGGGATCTCATCGTTCCGGCGGGGCGAAGTTTCTTTCGGCGCGCCGGGGAGGGCGTGAAATGAATGCGAGCCGGAATTCATCGCGTTGCGCGGGCTTCACTCTCGTCGAGTTGCTGGTGGCGTTTTCCATCTTGCTCGTGGGAATGACCGGAATCGTGGGACTGTTTTCCGCGGGACTGAATCTTGCGCGGGACGCCGAGGTGGAACTGGACGCTGCCGCTGCTCAGGCCGAACTTCATGGTGCGGTCCGTGAGCGCCTGATGGCTCTCACGCGTGACGGGGCGGATGGAGAGATCCACCTGGAGCGAGAGCCTGTCCCCGGTCGCGAGGGCTTGGAGTACACGGTCGACGCCCTGCCGTATCCGGGTGAGGAGGGCGGGCGAGGGTGGTTGGTCCGCATACGGGTGATTCCTCGGGGAGTTTCCGAGGAGGAGGGTTATGATTGGGGCTATCTCCCCATGAGTCTCAGACCGAGTTTCGAAGATCTCGTGCGGAAGAGTTCGAGTCGCTTGGAGCCCCTCGGTGGGGCCAAGACGGAGCGTTAATGATGAGTCGTAGCAGACTGTTTCTCACCGCGGTTCTCGTCCTGTGGATGGGTGTCGCCGCCCTGGCGGAGGTCATCTTTCTGAAGGACGGCCGCCTGTTGCAAGTGCGACTCCTTTCCGGAACAGAGAAAGGGATCGAAGTCCGGCGTTTGGACACGGGTGGGCATCTGTTCATCCGCTGGGAGTTGCTTCGCGAAGAGGACCGCCAACGTCTGCGCGTCGAATTCGGGCTCGACGACGACCTGTCGGGCGCGGACCTCCAGATGCCCGGACAGCGGATCTACACGATCAAGGGTGACGATTACGACGGTGTCGTCGTTCCGCACCCCGAGGATCAGGAACGTGTCTACCTTCGCACGGTGAAAGGGGAGACGGCGTTCCTTCGGTCCGCCATCCGTCGTATCGAGGATCGCCTCGTCAGCAAGTTCGACGTCTACTCGCCGGAAGAGCTCTATCAGCAGGAATTGGAGAGGCGCCGGCCCACCGATGACGACCTACAAGCCCAATTCGCCATGGCTCGCTGGGCGGCGAAGGTCGGCATGTACGCGAAGGCCGTCGAGCACTATCGGCAAGTGCAGAGCATCGATTCCGAGTTCCGGCCCGACTACGTCGCGAATCAACTGAAACGACTCGAGGTCTTGGATCGCCGCAAGGAGATTCGCAACGGTGTTCGGGAGGCGGATCTGGAAGCGGCCAGGCGTCACTTCGACGTGGCGGTCAGTTTGCTCGACGAATTGCTGTCTCTGGGGGATCTCGACGCCGTCACTCGGAAGGAGATCGAGAAGAAAAAGGAACGCGTTCTCCAGAAGCGGTGGGGGTATTTTCGCCAACAGGTGGCTCGAGAGTATCGGCGGCAGGTCGATCGTCTCATTCGGAAGGTGGCTTCCGACAAGAACATCGGCAGTGGCGACAAGGAAAAGCGCGTCTCGATCGACAAGGCGATGAGCTATGTGCGCTCCCAGTTGCACAAGGACGTCGTCGAGGCCATCGCGAAGAAGTTCTCCCTCGACCCGAAGAAGGAGGTCGAGAAAATGTGGGAGGATCGCCCCAAGGGAGCCCGCCGGACGGCCAGCTACGGTTCCGGGACTTTCGTCGTCATGGGAGAGAAGAAGGTTGGCGACGGTAGCGGCGGCGGGAATCGCCAGGTCCAAGAACTCATCAATCGCTTGCGGCGGAACCGCCGGGGTGGGAGAAACCAGCCCCAGGCGCAGCCTCAGAAGAAGAAGCTCGTGACGAAGGAGCAGTGGTGGGTGCGGGCCAGCATGATCCAACGGAGTTTTTTCCTCAGGGCCTATTTCGCGGAGAACGCCAAGAAATTCGAGGTGCTGAACACCTTCATGCGCCCCTGTCCGACCTGCGGGGCGACCGGGAGCATCAAAGAGTTGGGAAGCCAGGGGGGCATCGTGAGGCGGACTTGCCCGCGTTGCCATGGAAACAAGGGCGATCGCACCATCAACTTCAGGTGAATCCTCCCTCGGCGCCGGTCCCGTCGGTAGGGTTCCGGTCCCCCTTGCGCGTTGCGTCTCCCGATGCCACCGTTTCCTCATGAAGTACCTTCTTGCCGCATGTCTTTTGTGTCTGGTTTCCTGTCGCAGTGCCCCGATCTGGGGCGAGGTGGAGGAGGGGGAATCCGAGGCGCCTCGCGATCCCGTGGCCGAAGCCCCGTCCATGACCTCGGAAGACCCCGCCGCGTCGCTGCGCAGCATCGATGTCCACCGCGGCGACGGTCCTGATTTCTTGGAGTTTCCCAAGGGCGGCGATGCCGTCGTGGCCAGCGTGGGGAGCGAGGACCTGACGAAAAGCCAGGTCTACGACTACATGCTCCAGACGTTTCCCGAGAAGGTGAGATCCTCCATCGCGGTCATGCTGTCGAACCGGGTTCTCGCCGTCGAGGTCGCCAAGTACGGCATCCGCGTCGATGAAGACGAGATCGACCGTTGGTGGGCGGGCCAAGAGAAGCAGATGCGCGAGCGGGCTCGCCTGGAAACCGGCCGCGCTCTCGATCTCGAAACGTGGTTGTTGCGGAAAACCGGTCAGGGGCTCACGGAGTACGAAAGGGTCGCCCGCAATCGCGAGCGATCGAAGCGGTTGCTCTCGCGGCTCGTTCGGTATCAGGAAATCCTCGAGGATCGGGTCCGTTTTCGCATCATCAGTCTCACCGATCCGGTCCAGGCTCGAAAGATCCGAGCCATGCTCGAGGACGGTGCTGACTTCGCCGCGCTCGCTCGGACCTACAGCATCCATCCCTCGGCGGAGAACGGTGGATTGATGTTCCCCGTCTGGAGGTTGGCACTGAATCCAGCCCTCGAGCGGGTGGCATTCGATCTCCCCGTGGGCAGCGTCAGTTCGGTCATCGAGGCGCGCGATGCGGTGGGTCGGCGGCGGTACCAGATCGTGAGAATCGTGGAGCGCCACAAGGGCCGGAAGACCTCCTACCGGGATGTCGAGGATGAGATCGTCCACGGGTTGACCACACGCCCCATGAGCGAAGATGAATGGTACATGTGGCAGCTCCGGGTGGAGCGGATGACGAAGATCCAGGTGCAGGGGCGCTGAGATGGTGGGACGGACAGTGACCCCCGTTCCGGTACAATGTTCGCCATGAGTGACGCATCAGCCGAATCCACCGAAAACGAAGCGCGGGACGTTGAGGAGTCCCAACCCTGGCCCGCGGCCCGTGTCCGCGCCGTCGTGGAGGCCTTGCTCTTCGCTTCCCCCGACGTCTTGACCTTCCGAGCGCTTCGCAAGATTCTCCCGGATGACGACGTCCCGAACGACGAGATCCGTGCCGCCCTGTCCGCGCTGCAGGAGCGCTATGAGGCCGAGGGCTCGGGCATCCTTCTTCAGGAGGTCTCCGGTGGTTTTCAGATCGTCTCTCGCGAGGAGCTTTGGGAATGGGTGCAGAAGCTTGGACGGACCCGGACCGAGGAACGTATCACCGCTGCCGGGTTGGAGACTCTCGCGATCATCGCTTACAAGCAGCCCATCACCCGCGCCGAGGTGGACGCCATCCGCGGCGTGGGGTCCGGTCAACTGATTCGCAACCTCATGGATCGCAAGATGGTGAAGGTGGTGGGACGAGTGGACCTCCCCGGGCGCCCGTTTCAGTACGGCACCACCCGTCGTTTTCTCGAGCATTTCGGGCTCAAGAACCTCAAGGACTTGCCGCGCGGCCGAGATCTCTGAACCCGGGCCTCGCGGAGGCGGGCATAAGCCATTGTGTATAAATGATTTCCGTGCCCAGGCTTCCACCGGAGTCTCCGGGGTTTTCCTTGTCCGATCGATGCCTACGCTTATAATCCGCAACCTTCGCCGATAAGAGGACTTCGGGACGGGTCCGTCGACCCCGTTTCCCACGGTCCACAGAAAAAGAGGAAGCACGTCCATGATCTTCCAATTCATGGAGAAGTACCGAACTCCCATCCTGATCGCCGTCTTGTTCGCGATGGCCGGGTTCGGTGTCTGGGTTTTCGTCGTCCAGTGGGTCCAAGGCCCTTCCAAGGACGAAATCAAGGCGAAGGAGGTCGTGGCCTCGTTCGTCGTCGATGGGGAAAAGCACGAGATCACACGACGCGACCTCTATGCGAGCGGTTCTCTCGGTGGCTCGACGGAGGACCTCGAGGAGCGCCAAGCCAATCTGCTGGCCCGTCTCATCCGAGAGCGACTGGTCGACGCGGCCGGCATCCATCTCAGTGAGGAGGAATTCCAGGAGATCCTGGACAAGGAAGTGCGGGAGACGATCGCCCAGGCCAACGACGGGAAGTTCGATCCTCAGGCCTACATCCAGTTCTGCAACAGAGTCTATCGCCGGACTCCCTCTTCTTTCGAAGCGGCGCTCCGTGAGGACGCTCGCCTGGCGAAGCTCATGCGCGAGATCGATCGGGCCATCGGACTCCTCTCGAGCCAAGAGATCTTCGAGCAGTACCAGAAACAGTTTCAGAAGATCAAACTCAAGGGTGTCATCTTCGATCCCGCCACGTTCGAAGCAAAGAGCAAGCTCGAAAAGGACGAGAATGGCGATGACTCGGCCGAATCCTTGGCGAAGCTCGAAGAGTATTGGAAAAGCCTCACCGACGATGAGAAAAAACGTTTCCACAAGGGAGGCGCGCTCTTGACGGCCGAGTACGTGGGCTTTCTCTTCGGGAAGGACAAGTATAAGGACGACGCGGTTCTCGACGACGATTTCAAAAAGGTCAATCCCATCAGCAAGACGTCCTTGGAGGAACTCACCCAGGAGTTCGAACCGGACGACGCCGTTCTGGCCAAGTTGAAGGGTCGCGCCGATCGCCACCGGGAAGAGTATGGAATCGACAAAGATGCCGACATCGACGAGGTTTTCGAGAAGCGCAAGCAGCGATTCATCGAGGAGTGGAAGATCCTCGAGCTGCTCAAGAAGGTCCACGATGAACTCGTGAAGACGAGTGCGGCCGGAAAGCCGATCGACCTCGCGGCCGTCGCCAAGAAAAACAATCTCTCCTATTTCAAGTTCAGCAAGGTGACCCTTCAGGACCTCACCAACCATCCCGACGTGCCCGGAACCTATCCGTTCCAGCTTCAGGGACTGAAGCCGGGCACGCTCTTGACGATGCGCAACGTGGTCACTCCTGAGACCGATCCCTTCGATCAGGGGGTGGTCGACGTCGTCGGAAAGCACGGGTCGATCTGGCGCCTCGTGGACAAGGATTTGAGTCCTATTCCGGTGTTGAATGCCGTCCGCGACGATGTCGCGAAGGATTTCGAAGCCAAGGAGGCCGAAAAGCTGCGTACGGCGGCCATCGAGGGTTTCCAAAAGGCGATGGATCAGGTCCTGGATGAGAAGGTGAAAGACTTCGCCGCCACCGTGAAGGCCGACATCGCGAAGGAGACCCAGGAAGAGATCCAGGGGCTCGATCCCGAGAAGGACAAGGCCCGGATCGAAGAGATCAAAAAGCAAAAGGACGAGGAGGCGAAGGCCCGGATCGACGAGGAGAAGGAGAAGTATCGCGGCGAGGCCTTCGATGCGGCTCTCTCCGAGGCGTCGGATGCGTTGGTGGTCGAGGAAGGTTTCTTCCTCCCCTACGAGGCCGTGCGCGAGCCGGTCCTCGACAAGGAAAAGGTGACGGCCGAAGACATGGCTCGGAGTTTCCTCCGTCGCGAATTCCGCGTGCTTCACGATCAGGCCGCCGCCGACAAATTCATCGAACCCGGGACGGTCTCCGAGTCCGTGAAGTCGGTCGCCTATCCAGGATTCGAAGGCATTGCCAAACTCGAAGCCAAGAAGGTCCCCTCCGACGAGGAGATCTTCCTTCGCCCCTCGCTTTTGGCTCAGGCCGAGTTCGCTCTCCAACGCAAAAATGCGGCCGCGGAGCACAAACCCTCGATGTGGGACTACGAGCACCTGAAGAATGGTGATTTCAAACTCGTCGCGGCGGAACTCGACAAGGAGATCGCTCAACGGCGCGAGGACGAACGCAAGGCGGAAGAGAGCCGCAAGCGCCTCGAAGCTGAACGCAAGCGGCGCCTCGAGGAGAGGCAGAAGGCCATCCAGAAGGCGAAGCGCGCCAGCGAGAACCCCAAGGACGAGTCCAAGCCCGAGGACGTCAAGAAGTAGTAGGGCCGTCCAGAACGACGAAGGGGACAGGTCTTAGACCGTTCGGTAGACGCGTCTTCGTGCCTCTGCGTCTCCGTGAGATGTCCTTCTCCCTGGATTCGGGACGACGAGCCCTTGGAGCGTCCTTGACGTTCCGATTGATCTCTCACAGAGGCACGGAGCTGCGGAGAAAGACATCGCGGAGCCTGCGTCGCGCGCCCTTCCATCCCCATGCGTCTTTGTGAGATTCCTCTTGCGGCGTCAGTCGGGGACGGGGTCGTCGCCGCAGGGGCCCCACGGCTGGCAACGAGCCAAGCGCTTGGCTGTCAGCCAGCCACCCTTCCAAGGCCCGTGACGGCGGATGGCTTCCCAGGCATAGGCGCTGCAAGAGGGCTGGAACCGGCAACAGGGCGGCATGATATGGGAGAGGGTCAGACGATAGAGTCCGAGAGGCAGCAGCATCGTCGCCGCGACGCACTGCCCGAGGAGGGAGTGCCCCTTGACGGATTCCACCTTCATTTCACCCCCGTCGTCTTGGCGACCTTGCGCATGAGGTGGATGAACGCATCTCGGTTGGCGGCGTAGATCTCCGCATCCGGCCCCCGGCGCGGAATGAGGATGACGTCCAACGGCCCCGGGATGCGATCCGTCGCATTGCGAAACACCTCTCGCAAGATGCGCTTGATTCGGTTCCGTCGCACGGCGTTTCCGTGTCGTCGGCTCACGGAGAGTCCGACCCGGGAGTGGGCCGCCGGTGACGGCCTGAAGTAGATCACCAGTTGGCGGTTCCGCACGACGCGGCCTTCTGCGTAGATCTCTCGAAAGTCGCGTCCCGAACGAATGCGTTTCCGTCTGGCGATCCCCATGGATTCAGTTCGTGCTCTTCATTTTGTCGACAAGCTGCGAGCGCAGCTTTGCCGCCTTCTTCGCATTCTCGTCGAATTCGTCGAGACTCCGAAGGTATATATCGATGTGCTCGAGAGCCGCTTGATACTCGCCTTGCTTCTCGAGGATTTCGGCCATGGGAACGTGGAGTCGTACGAGGTCGGGCTGCGTCTTCAGGGCTTCCTCGAGGAGAGACGCGGCTTCCGCATACTCGCCGCGTTTGAATTTCATCTCGGCCAGACGTTCCAACACCTTGACCAATTTCTCCACGGCCGACCGGCGTTTGGCCTCGATGGTCGCAAGCACCCGTTCCAGCTCGTTCTTGGATTCGATCTGGTCGGGAGCTTCCCGTTGTCGACGATCCCAGGACTGAACCGAACGGCGGGCCAAATCACGGTAGGCGAGGTAGTTTCTCTCCGCGCGGGAGTCGTTGCCGGCGATCAACTCCATGTCGCCGAGGTTCAGGATGACGTCCGGCGCGGGGTGGCCCATGGCCGCCAGTTCTCGGAAGTGTTCCAGTGCCCGTTCGTTGTAATCCACTCTTCTTTTGAGGAGGACCTTCTGGGCCGCTCCAGCCTTGGCGACCTCGGTGGGATCCTTCATCGAGAGGATTGCGCTGTGAATCCGATCCCACTGCAACTTCGCGAGCGCTCCAAGTGCGCGTTCGGAAAGGGCGAGTCCAAGCCGAATCTTCCACCCGTACCCATCGCCCTCGAGCGTATCCCGTTCCATCGGGATCTCCGCGCTCAGCTTCTCGAAGTTGTCGAGGGCTTCTTCGAGGCGACGATTGGATTCGTGGTACGCCCCCCGGGCGGCCAGGTTGACGCCCAGCTTGTACAGGCTGTAGGCCTCGCCGAGTCGACCGTCCACGGCGGTGGGATCCTTCTCGAGCTGTTTACGGAACTGCTGGAGAGCGGCGAGATATTCCCCCGCGTCATAGAATCGCTGGGCGTTGGCTGCGAAGAGGGTCGCATCTCCTTGGAATCCCTCGTTCGTGGGGGGATTCTCGACATCGGAGTAGTGGAGGTTCTTGTCGGTCCCCCCACCCGTACCGCAGCCGCAAAGCAGAAGGAGGGTAAGAGCGAGGCCAAGGGAGCTGGGAATCTGCATGAGTCATTTCCTGGTTCGTGCGACGGGCGTGCCATGAAGGGCTTCGCCGGCGACCCCCTCAAGGTTTCATTTCTCGCGACCGCTGCCAAGGGCGCACCTTTTGATTCGTCTCCCGCGAGGGATGAGGCGCGACGGGAGATCACGGGAGGGAACGGTGTGTCAGTCGTTTCCATCGGTCGGCGTCGATTCGGATGAGGATGGTTTTTCGTTCTTGGAGCAGCACCTGTCCGGGCTTGGCCCCCTTGAATTTCGTCACGTGCTTGCGTCGGGTATACGACACTCCCTGTTTGCCGCCCTTGGGCGCCTTCGAGTATCCGAGGGCCAAGGTTGCCGCATCGACGAGGACCTCCGGCGGGAGGGGATCTGCAATGGGGACGACGACGTGGGAACCCGGGTAGTCCTCCGCATGGAGCCACCAATGATTCCCCTTGGCGTGGCGGAAGGTGAGGACGTCATTGTCGCGGCTGGAACGTCCGACCCAGATCGGCGTCCCGTCTTCGGAGTGGTAGGTCTTGTAGGGAAGCCTGGGCTCGGGCCGACTCTTTTTTTCGGCAGGGGTTCGGGCGCGGGGCACCTCGATGCCGAGCGTTCGAGTCTCCTCCAAGAGCAACTCTTTGGCCTCCGGGCTCTCGTCTCCAAGCAGTTCTTCGAGCGACTGGAGGTGCTGGAGGCGCAGGCGCTGCTCTTCCAGGCGTTTCTCCGCGAGGGCGAGGCCGCGCTCGCGCTTCTTGGCTTCCTTGAAGATCCGCTCCACGTTCTCGATGGGGGAGAGCTTCGGATCGAGATCGACGTCGATCCAGGCAGGAGGGTCGACGCTCCAGTCGCGCACGCGTGCCGTCGTCGCACCTTTCTCGATGTCTCCCAGCGCCGATTTCAGAGCTTCGCCTTCGCGGTAGGCGTCCTTCGCGCTGTCGAGGCGGCGGACGTCGGCTTCGATCTTGGAGATCCTTTTGAACTGTCGCTTGATCGCCTTCGTGAGACTCTTCGACAACCCCTTCATGTCGACGTCGTCTTCGGAGTCGGCCTCCTCCAGCTTCTCGTCGAGACGATGGAGGAGCGTTTCTTCGGTCCATCCGGGGAACTCCAAGAAAGGAGCCGGCAAGTCCTCTGTTGACGGCGGTGGGGGAGGCGGTGACCAAGTCCCCCCTCGCACCAGTCGACCTCGGCGGTCGTCGCGCGCCGACGAGGCGAGGAGAATGCACGCCTCATCGTCCAGGACGAAAAGGCCCGCGCGGCGAGGGATCACCTCGATGACCAGATCGCGCGGGACGAGGCGCTCGTCCTCCTTTTTCAGGAACTGAAGGTGGACGATACGGTCGCCGGGCTCTTGGCGGAGCCCGTCCAGCCGGGCGCCGAGAAGGAGTTTTCGGAGAGCCAAGGAGAACGGAGAAGCCGACTTGGGCGCCTGAAATCTCCGTTCGGTGGGCTGGACCCGCGGGGCCGTTGGCGTCACGTCCACGAGGATTTGGGTGGCGCCGACACCCCCTCGGTGAAAGCCTAGAATGATCCGGTGCGGAGCGACCTCGCGAATCTTTTGGAGGAAGCCCCCCATGACCCGCGGCTGCAGGATTCTCAGAATCACCGCGAGTTCATCGGCGGTCATGGGGGACCCTTTCGGGGCGCTTCAGAGCTCCTCGGCGGCGTCGTAGATCCACTCGAGGTTGCCCTGGGGAAAATCGAAGACCTCGCCCTGTGCAAAGAACAATTCGATCTCCTGGGAAGCGGCTTCCGGGGAGTCGGAGCCGTGAATCAGGTTGAAGCTGTTGCTCACTCCGAAGTCGCCGCGGATCGTGCCGGCTTCGGCGCGGCTGCCGAACGTGGCTCCCATCATCTTCCGGCAGATCTCGATGGCGCCGACGCCCCGGACGGCCATCACGACGACAGGACTCGACGTCATGAAACGAACGAGACCCTTGAAGAAGGGCTTTTCTTTATGAGCCGCGTAATGGCGATGAGCGAGGTCTTCGGTGATGTGCATCATCTTGAGGCCGACAAGTTGAAGACCCTTGTCTTCGAAGCGTTGGAGGATGCGTCCCACCAGTCCGCGTTGGACGCCGTCGGGCTTCACGATGAGAAGAGTCGTTTCCATGGTCATGGTCGTGTGATTCCTATCGAATGAGGTTGGAGGACGGATCCTATCCAGACACGGCGTGGGGCCAAGGCGGCCCACTTGGAGGGGTCACTTCTTCTTGGAAGCCGGAGTCGTTTTGGTCGGATTTGCCTTCGCCGGGGGAGTCTTGACGGGCCCCGCTTTCACGGGGGCCTTTTTCGGGGGAGCGTTCTTGGCCGGCGGCTTCTCCGGGGCCGGGCCGGGAAGCTTCGGGAATTCCCAGCCCATCGACTGGAAAAACGCCTTGGTCCTTTCCAAGGCCGCCCGATTCTCTTCCGTGACGCGGAGCAATGCGGCTTTCAGTTCGGCCAGCCGCGCCTCGGTCTCGCGGCGGCTCTTCTCCAGATCTTTCCCTTCCTGGGTGAGTTTCTGGATCAGGGCCTTCTTCGCCGTGATATCCTGACGGCGCTTGGCCATGTCCGCATCGAGGACTTTGCCTTCGTTCACGAGTTTGGCGACTTCGGCGGCGCGACGGTTGTTGTCTTGTCGTAGTTGGAGGAGCTGCCCTCGAATCTCCGCCAGCTTCTCCTCCGCCTCGGTGACCAAGATGCGGTACTCCGACTCCTTGGCCTTCGCCCACTCCGTTCGGCGCCGAAAGTGCTCGGCTTTGGACTCGATGTTCCTGAGTTCTGCCTTGCGGGTCTCGGCGGTAGCGACGTCCAACTCCTCGGTTCTGCAGCCGAGGGGCGTCCAAAGAAGCAAGAAAGTGACGATGGCCAAGCGCATTCTCATCACGCGGAGCATAACAGAAGGGGGCCGAGGACCCGGGCGAAGGGACCCTCGGGCTTCATATTTATTCCCATCCAGGATGGGGGCCTGCGGCTTGATCCCCCCCTCCGGGATGCCTAACATCCCGCGACCCGTTGGTGAGGCGCCATCGCCCGCTGACGGGTCTGCGTCCAGCCGCAGCTTCAGCCCGCCAGGAAACCCGTCTGCGGGAGCCATGCGAGGGCCTTCTGTTGCCATCGAATCCGAAAAGAGCCGGCGTCGATGCCATGAAGTTCGTCGGCGTGGGGATCTCCTTCGGCGCGCAGATGGGGCTACTCACGTATTTGGGTTGGTGGGCGGATGGACGGTACGGGACGATGCCCTGGCTGACTCTGGTCGGCGGCGTTTTGGGATTGATCGTGGCGACGTCCTCCTTGCTGAGGCTCGCCGAACGCATCGAGGCGAAGAAGGACGACAGTGAGTCGTGAAACGCTCTCTCATCTTCTTTCTGCTGGTTTCGGTCATCGCGGGCACCGTGCTGGCCGGCCTCATAGCTGTCGTCGCCCCGACTTTGGGATTCGGGCTGACGACGCGAGCGTTGGCGGCGGGGACGGTCGGCGGGTTCCTGGTGAGCACCGGGGGGTGGCTCGTCGTGATGAGAGGATTCCAAGACGACCCGTCGAGACTTTTCGTCTGGTTCGGGGCTGGGATGCTGACCAAGATGGTGCTCCTGGCGGGGGCGCTGACGGTGAGCGTGGCCGGTTTCGGCGTGGGATTGAGGGAGGTCGTAGGACCATTTGCCGCCGAGTTTCTCTGTTTGGGTTTTGTCCAGCTCGGACTTGCAGTAAAAGGGCTCAACGATTCTCGGGCCCGAGTCGGCGGATTCCCCGAAGCGGCTTCGGAGAGCCCTTCCTCTGCCCCGGAAAACGACCGTTCGGTTGGATTGGGTACGAGGCCGTCAGCCTCGATGGAATCGAAAACGTGACGAGTTGGCACCCGATGAAACGGGTGTGCGGAGGAGCGAGGTGAACGCGATTCTTCTCCCATTTCTTTCGGGTGAAGCGGAAGATCCGATGGCGTTGATTTTTCATCACGTCCTGGATCACCCCATGGGCCCTCTTGGCATCACCAAGTACACATGGAACATGTGGATCGCGGCGGGCATTCTTCTCCTCATGTTGTGGAGGGTCGACAAGAGCAAGACGATTCCCGAGGGGAAACTGAGGGGCTTCATCGAACTCATCTATCACTTCATTCGTGACGAGATCGTCTATCCCTTGATGGGCGAAAAGCACGGCCGCACGTTCCTCCCGTTCTTCGTGACCCTCTTTTCGTTCATCCTCACCCTCAACATCGTGGGAATGATGCCCATTCCCGTGATCGGCGGGGCATCCACTTCGAACATCTATCTGACGGGTGCTCTCGCGTTTTGCACCTTCCTGGTCTCGGTGGTGGGTGGCATCTGGTACAACGGGCCCATCGGATTCATCAAGGGTTTCGTCCCGTCCGGCGTCCCTTTCTACGTTCTCCCCATACTCTTTCCCATCGAAGTCCTGGGCTTTTGCATCAAGCACGCCGTGTTGGCCGTGCGTCTCATGGCCAACATGCTTGCCGGCCACCTGGTGCTGGGGAGTTTCCTGGGGCTCATATTCATCTACAAGAACTCCCTCGCCGTCGGTGGCGGGGTGGGATTGGCTCTCTTCGTGAGCTTGTTGGAAGCCCTCGTGGCTTTCCTTCAGGCCTACGTCTTCGTGCTGCTTGCGACGTTGTTCGTCGGTGGCGCCGTACACCCCGATCACTGATCGACGGGGTGTTGGACCGATTGGGAACGGGGGCTCGGTGCCTCCGGGATTTGATTCGAACCGCGGCCGAAGCCGCAAGAAAAAATTGACTATAAGGAGGTCTTCAGGATGCTCGCCAAGTACGCCAAGACGATGCTCATGATGGCAGGTGCCCTGCTCGTCTGCAGCGCCACCGCGATGGCTCAGGATGCGGAAGCCGCTCGCGCCACGTCCCTCGGTTGGGGTTGGCTCGCTGCCGGAATCGGGGCTGGACTCGCCACCATCGGCGGAGGTTTCGGCATCGGAAAGCTCGCCACCGCCGCCATGGAAGGGACCGCTCGCCAGCCCGAGGCTGCGGGAGCGATCCGCGTCACGATGATTATCGCGGCGGCTCTGATCGAAGGTTTTACCTTCTTCGCCATCTTCGTCACCTTCTCTCTGGCCGGCCTCAAGTAAGTCGTTCAGACCCAGGGGTTTTGAAGAACATCCGACCTGGGAGGGGATGAAATGCTGATTCTTTCTTTCGCGTCCGAGGCGGAAGGCGGCGTATTCGCTTTCGAGCCCGGCTTCATGATCTGGTCCGCCGTCACTTTTGCCTTGTTGGTGGCGCTTCTCTGGAAACTCGGTTGGGGTCCGCTCACTCAGATGATCGAGGAGCGGGAGCAGAAGATCCGCGCGGACATTGCTGCCGCGGAAAAGGCTCGCAAGGAAGCGGACGCCGCCATGGCCGAATACCAGCGCAAGCTGGACGAGGCCGCGACCGAGGCCAAGAAGACTCTGGAGGCCGCCCGTGAGGCTGCCGAAAGGGCCAAGCAGTCCATCATCGATGAAGCCGAATCGCAGGCGGATGCCCTGAAGGCCCGGGCGGAGAAGGACATAGCTGCTGCGCGCGACCGCGCCATTGCCGATCTTAGGGCTCAGGTCGTCGATCTGGCCGTCACCATCTCTCGCAAGGTGGTGTCGGAGAAGATCGACGAGAAAGAACACCAGCGCCTGGCCAACGAGGTGTTGGCGAAGGCGGGGGATCTCAACTGATGTCTCGAGTTGCAGCACAACGCTACGCTCAGGCTCTTTTCGAACTCGCTCGAGAACGTGATGTTTCCGGTGAGGTCGCGGAGGGGCTGATCGAGCTGCATCGTCGCCTCACGGCCGACGCTGCGGCTCGACGTCTCTACCTGGATCAGGGGGCCCCTCCGGATGCCAAGAAGAGACTCGTGGACGAGAAGCTGGCAAAGGGGCTCCACCCCTTCATCGGCAACGTGATGAAGCTCATCGTGGATCGGGGTCGCGAGTCCATTCTCGGGGCGATGATTCTCGAGTTCTTCGAGCTGAAGGAGGCGGCGGACGGCATCATTCACGTGACTGTGGAGTCCGCGTTCCCCGTCGAGGGGGAAGCCAAAGACGCGTTGTTGAAGCGCCTGTCGGACGCGACCGGCAAGAAGGTCGAGGCCGAGATCGTCGTCAGACCCGATCTCTTGGGCGGATTGAGGATCACGGTGGGGTCGATGCGCATCGACGGAACGATCAGGAGACAATACGAGGAGTTGGAGCAGCAACTGAAGAGCGTCGTCTGACGCTCGCTCAGTCTCTTCCGATTCCTCTGGAGTGGAAACATGGACATCAATCCTGCTGAAATCACGTCAGTCCTGAAGAAGGAGATCGAATCCTACGACCAGTCGGTCGAGGTGGAATCGATCGGCACTCTGATCAGCATCGGCGACGGCGTCGCGCGGGTCAGCGGCCTGAAGGACTGCCGGATGAGCGAAATGCTCGAGTTCCCGGGTGACCTCTATGGGATCGCGTTGAACCTCGAAGCCGACAGCGTCGGCGCCGTGGTTCTCGGCGACTACACGACTCTCGAGGAGGGCGATACGGTCAAGGCAACGGGCGAGATCATGTCCGTTCCCGTGGGCGAAGCCATGCTCGGTCGTGTCTTGAACGCCATCGGTGAGCCCATCGACGGGAAGGGGCCGATCAACTCGGAGACGCGTTATCCGGTCGAAGGACGAGCCCCCAACGTGCTCGAACGCCAGCCGGTGAGCGAGCCCGTCCAGACCGGCATCATGGCCGTCGATGCCATGATTCCCATCGGCCGAGGCCAGCGCGAGTTGATCATCGGCGACCGCCAGACGGGCAAAACCGCCCTCTGCGTGGACACGATCATCAATCAGAAGGGCAAGGACCTGATCTGCATCTACGTGGCCGTCGGACAGAAGATGTCGACGGTCAAGGCGGTTCAGGAGGTCCTCGAGAAGACGGGGGCGATGGATTACACCATCATCGTGAATGCCCCCGCTTCCGAGAGCGCGGCCATGCAGTGGCTGGCTCCCTTTGCCGGCACGGCCATGGGCGAGTATTTCCGCGATCGCGGGAAGCATGCCCTCGTCATCTACGACGATCTCTACAAGCACGCGATGGCGTGGCGTGAAGTGTCGCTGCTTCTCCGCCGCCCGCCCGGACGCGAGGCGTTCCCCGGCGACGTGTTCGCGCTCCACAGCCGTCTCCTCGAGAGATCCGCAAAGCTGGCCGACGATGCCCACGAGCAGAATCCGAAGCAGTACAAGGCGGGCGGGGGTTCGCTCACGGCGCTCCCCATCGTGGAGATCCAGCAGGGCGACGTGACCGCGTACATCCCGACGAACGTGATTTCGATCACCGACGGCCAGATCTACCTGGAGACGGACCTTTTCAACGCCGGCATCCGTCCGGCCGTCAACGTGGGACTTTCCGTGTCCCGCGTGGGGGGCTCGGCGCAAATCAAGGCGATGAAGAAGATCGCCGGCCAGCTCCGCCTGGAAATGGCGCAGTTCCGCGAACTTGCGGCTTTCACCCAGTTCGCGTCCGACCTCGATGCCGCGACTCTGGCGCAACTCACCCGAGGGGAGCGTCTCGTCGAGGTGTTGAAGCAGCCGCAGTACGAGCCGCTTCCCGTCGAGGATCAGATCTTCATCATCATCGCGGGGACCCAGCGTTTCCTGGACGACGTCCCGAAGGACTCCGTCAAGAAGTTCGAGAAGGAGTTCCTCCAGTACATGCGGGACAGCCATCCCGAAATCGGTCGTGAGATCGTCGAGAGCGGCAAGCTTTCGGATGAGCTCATGAACGGTATCCGCGAGGCGCTCGTGACCTTCAAGAAGACCTTCAGCGCATAGGCGGGACCCAAGCATGAAGGGCGTCAAAGAACTCAAAGCTCGCATCAAGAGCATCGGCAACATCCGCAAGGTGACGAGTACCATGGAACTCGTCGCCACCACGAAGATGAAGAAGCTTCAGGGACGGGCGGAAGCCACCCGTCCCTTCGCCGATGCGATTCGGGCCATGATGGCGAGGGTTGCGCGCCATGCGCCCGAGGACACCTCACCTTTGCTCGTGGCTCCGACCGAGGTCGAGCGGGAGTGCGTGATCGTGATCGGTGGTACGAAGGGGCTCTGCGGCCCCTTCAACGCCAACCTCTCTCGCAAGGCCGTGGGCTACGTGCGCGAGGTGGAGAAAAGAGGGATCGAGGTCGACGTCTACACGCTGGGCCGTCGCGCGACCTTGCTCTTCGAAAAGATCAAGCAGTCCTCTGCCGGCTCGTACGAGGGGCGCCTGGAATACGCCGACTACCGCGCCATGTCCAAGGTCATGGCGTCCTTGGCGGATGCATTCGTGCAGGGGAATTACCAGCGGGTCAGCTTGGTCTACACCATGTTTCAGTCGGTGGTGAAATTCGTCCCCACCGTCGAGACCCTCTTACCTCTCGCCGCCCTCCCCACGGACGGTGAAGCGGAAGGCGAAGAGGCGGTCGCGACCGAGGGCGAGACCGAGTACATCATGGAGCCCAGCCCCAAGGAGATCTTGGCGAGGCTCATCCCCAAGTCACTCGAAATGAAGTTCTTCAATGCGGTGTTGGAGTCGCTTGCCAGCGAGTTCGCGGCCCGACGCATTGCCATGAAGAACGCAACGGATGCGGCCGGCGACATGATCGACGACCTCACCCGCGAATACAACAAGGCCCGCCAAGCGGGCATCACCGCCGAGCTCTTGGAGATCGCGGCGGGAGCGGAAGCCCTGAAGGGCTGATGGAAAACATACACGCTGAGCACAGGGAGCGGTTGACGTGAGTTCCGGAAGCATTCACGAGATTGTCGGTGTCGTCGTCGACGTGAAGTTCGATCGGGAGAACCTTCCCGCGATCTACAATGCCCTCGTCGTCCACAACGAGGCGACCGACGAAGACATCGTCTTGGAGGTGCAGCAGCACCTGGGCAACGACGTGGTCCGCACCATCGCGATGACCAGCACCGACGGCCTCCAGAGGGGGTCGGAGGTGAAGGACACGGGAGAGGCCATCACGGTTCCCGTGGGTGAGGACGCGCTGGGGCGGGTGTACAATCTGCTCGGGCAGCCTCTCGACAAGGGTGAGCCGCCCAAGGGGCCTCGCTGGCCCATTCACAGGGCGGCACCCAGCTTCGAGCGCCAGCAGACCGTGTCCCAGACCTTCAACACGGGGATCAAGGTCATCGACCTTCTCGTGCCTTTCGCGAAGGGCGGCAAGATCGGCCTGTTCGGCGGAGCGGGTGTGGGAAAGACGGTGCTCATCCAGGAGCTCATTCACGTCGTTGCGAAGCAGCACTCGGGTTACTCCGCGTTCGCGGGCGTGGGAGAAAGAACCCGTGAGGGCAATGACCTCTTCCTCGAAATGAAGGAAGCCAATGTGTTGCCGTCGACGGCTCTCGTCTTCGGTCAGATGAACGAGCCTCCGGGTGCCCGTCTTCGCGTGGCCCTCTCCGCCCTGACGATGTGCGAGTATTTCCGCGACGAGCTGGGCAAGGACGTTCTGCTCTTCATCGACAACATCTTCCGATTCGTGCAGGCGGGTTCCGAGGTGTCCACGTTGCTCGGACGGATGCCGTCGGCCGTGGGTTATCAGCCCACCTTGAACTCGGAGATGGGCGCACTTCAGGAGAGAATCACGACGACGGACAAAGGATCGATCACATCGATGCAGGCCATCTACGTGCCTGCCGACGACTACACCGACCCGGCGCCCGTGGCGACCTTCCCTCACTTGGACGCCACCGTGGCCCTCGAGCGATCGCTGGCCGAGTTGGGCATCTATCCCGCCGTGGACCCGCTTCGTTCCACGTCGCGTCAGCTCTCTCCCGACTTCGTGGGCGAAGAACACTACCGCACGGCCCGCGCCGTGCAGCAGATCCTGCAGCGCTACAAGGAGCTGAAAGACATCATTGCCATTCTCGGCATGGAGGAACTCTCCGACGAGGACAGGGCCACCGTGAATCGGGCGCGGCGCATCCAGAAATTCTTGGCGCAGCCCTTCGCGGTCGCGGAGCAGTTCACCGGTTCGCCGGGCATCTTCGTGGAGATCGAGGATACGGTTCGTTCCTTCAAGGAGATCCTCGAGGGCAAATGGGATCATCTTCCCGAGGATGCCTTCTACATGGTGGGCACCATCGAGGACGCCGTGGCCAAGGCCGAGAAGATCCAGACCACCACGGCTGCCTGAGGAGATCTGAAGCATGGCCGCCACCGTTTTCGATCTCGAGTTCGTGACCCCCGAGCAGGAGGTCTTCCACGGCGCCGTTCGGTCCGTCGTCTTTCCGGCGGCCGACGGCCTGATGGGAGTGTTGCCCAATCACGCCCCCATGCTCTCCGCCGTGGAAATGGGTGAGCTGCGCGTGGTGGAGGAATCGGGGAAGGAGACGCTCCTTTTCGTCTCCGACGGATTCCTGGAGGTTTCGGACAATCTCTGTCGCATCCTGGCGGACGTCGGTGAGCGGGCGGAGGACATCGATGTCGAGCGGGCTCGCCGCGCCGAGCAGCGGGCGCGGGAGCGCCTCCAGAAGCGGAAAGAAGCGCGATCTGAGATCGATTTCCTCCGGGCTGAATTGGCTCTTCGCCGCGCGCTCCAACGCCTGCACGTCGCTCGGGACGCCCAAAGAAACAACTGAGACCTTTCTCGAGATGAAGGTCGCCCCCGATCACGCCGCTCGCGGCGTGATTTCGGGGGCACTTTTCGGTATCTCCTCGCTGAGGAGATTCTTCCCATGAGATTGCATCGAAACGTCACCTGCGGCGAACTGCGTTCGAAGGACATCGACCGTGAGGTCATTCTGGCCGGTTGGGTCCGCAATCGCCGGGATCACGGCGGTGTCCACTTCGTCGACCTCTGCGATCGATACGGCATCACTCAGGCGCGTTTCGACCCGGGCCAAGAGGAGATCCTCGAGGGCCTGAAGTCTGAATATGTGATCGCCCTCAGGGGCAAGGTGGAAGCCCGGCCGGATGGGCAGATCAACGCGGACCGCCCGACCGGCGAGGTCGAGGTGAAGGTCCTCGAGGTCGAAATCCTCAACAGGTCGAAGACGCCGCCCTTCGAGGTTCAGGACGAGATCGAGGCGAAGGAGGACACGCGGCTCAAGTACCGTTTCGTGGACCTTCGCCGTCGCCCCCTGTCCGAGGCGATGGTCTTTCGCAGCCGCGTCACCCAGATCATCCGCGAGGTCTTTCACGACGAAGACTTCGTGGACATTGAGACGCCTCTGCTGACGAAGACGACCCCCGAGGGAGCCCGGGACTTCATCGTGCCCTCCCGTCTGCAGCCTGGTCTTGTCTATGCCCTTCCCCAGTCGCCCCAGCTCTTCAAGCAGGTGCTCATGGTCTCGGGTCTCGACCGCTACTATCAGATCTGCAAGTGCCTGCGAGACGAAGACCTTCGCGCCGACCGTCAGCCCGAGTTCACACAGTTGGACATGGAAATGAGTTTCGTCCGCCCGGACGACGTCTTCGCCATCGTGGAGAAGACGCTTCACCGCCTTTGGAAGGAGCTGAAGGGCGTGGATCTCCCGCTGCCCTTCCCGCGAATGACCTACGCGGAAGCCATGGCGCGTTTCGGCACCGACAAACCGGATACGCGATTCGGATTGGAACTCGTGGACCTGTCCGATCTGGCGGCAAGAACCGGGTTCAAGGTGTTCTCCGGAGCCGTCGCTTCGGGAGGTTCGGTCCGCGCCATCCGCGTACCGGGTGGCGCCGCCATGCCGCGCAAGAAGGTGGACAAGCTGGAGAAGGTGGCCAAGGAGTACGGCGCGCGTGGATTGGCCTGGGTGAAGTGGAACGAGGACGGTTTCCAGGGGCCGGTGGGTAAGTTCCTGCAGGAGTCGGAACTGCATCCCATGTTGGAGCGCGCGGGTGCGGAACCGGGCGATCTCCTCGTCTTCGTCGCGGACCGCGACGCCGTCGTGTTCGCGGCGCTTGCCCACGTCCGGCTGCATCTGGGCCGGGCTCTGGGTCTCATTGACGATTCGCGGACGGATTGCCTGTGGGTCGTGGACTTTCCTCTCTTCGAATACGACGAGGAAGCGGGCCATTGGACCGCCATGCACCACATGTTCACCATGCCCAAGAAACCCCTCCCGGCGAAGGGGGAGGAAGGGGATCTCTCGCAAGTCCTGGGGGATCTCTACGATCTCGTGGTGAATGGAGTGGAGATGGGTTCGGGCAGCTTGCGTATTCACCGCCCGGAGGTACAGCGTCGCGTCTTTGAACTGGTCAACCTTTCCGAGGAGGACGTGGAAGCCAAGTTCGGCTGGTTCCTGCGAGCGTTGGAATACGGCGCGCCGCCCCACGGGGGCATCGCCCTGGGGCTCGATCGGTTGGTCATGGTCATGCTGGGACGCGACAACCTCCGGGAAGTCATCGCCTTCCCCAAGAACTCCCGCGGAGTCTGTCCCCTCACCGAGTCCCCCAGCGAACCTCTCGGCGACGCCCTCGACGCCCTCGGCCTCCGTTTTGTCGGCCATGCGTCCGACGACCCAAAGAAACTTCCTCGAGACGCTCCGTAGCGCGCCGTCGCCGTGCCTTGAACCGGTCAAAAAAAGGGGAGCCGGCCTGCCGGCTCCCCGAGGGAACACATTCGGTGTCCAGGTGGGATCAGAAGAGGGCGAACTGACCCGTGCCTGCCGCGTCGACGAAATTGAGGACCGTGCCCGCCAGATCCACGGCTTCGGGGAAGGTCCCCGTGCCGAAGTTCTGGAAAATGGTCTCCGCCGGGTTGAAGCCACCGGTCGGCACGACGGCTCCCATCTGAACGAGATCGACCTCATTGGCGACCGCCATGGCGACGCCGCCGTCCGAGACGCCCACGATGCCTTCCGTGGGAGGCGTCATGGCGTTGTAGCCCAAGTAGTCGAGGGTGATCTGCGGAATGCCCGCCGTCACATCGACCGTCGCGATGACCGTGCCGAAGGGAGTCGAAGGAAAGTAGTCGCCGTTCTGCCAGGTGACGGTCAAGAGACCGGGAACGGATTCGTTGATGATCACCTGCTGACCGGGATTCCCGTTCCCCATGTCCAGGTCTTCCCAAAGAGGCGCGACGACGGGACCGCTGCCAGCGCCGGCTCCTCCGACGTTCCCACTCAGGAAGTCCTGGGAGCTTTCGCTCAAGTCACTGAAAAACGGAGCGCCGCCGAACTTGATCCAGCCGTTCGTCGAGATGAAGCACTGGTTGTAGGTCTGGCCATAGAGGGGGTAGGGCTGAAGCAAGCTGAAAGACACAAAGCTGTCGTCGCCGGTGAGAACGGTGACGTTCTGGACGTCGAATTCGGCCGCGGCCGTGATGTTGAGATTCAAGGGGGGCTGGGCCGGATCGAAGACGACAGCCTGGAAGGCGAGTCTCTGGCCGAGGAGTCCCGGATTGGTGGGAATGCTCCATGGGCTCACGCCGTTCGAGTTCAGGAAGAACAGGTTGGCCGGCAGGCCCGTGTTGGTGCCTCCGATGCCGTCACCGACGAGTGCGGCCGTGTTCAGGTCGATGTCGAAAAACTGGCCGTTGAGCAGAGGGTCCGTGATCGATGTCGTGGCCAATTGCCCCACGACGAGGGAATACCCCGCATTCGCGTTGCCGCCGACCTCGAAGTTCATCGTGCCGTTGGGTGTGACAAGGAAGGGTGTTCCGGGCGTGGGATCGACGCCGTTGACCTGGAGGAAGCCTCCGGGGGTGTTCGGCTCCAGTTGCTGTGCGGTCACCGGAGCGAGGATCAGGCACAAAGCGATCAGAAAAAGCATGAATCTCTGCATGGCTCATCTCCTTTCTTGAGCTCTGGCGGCCGCACGGCATCAGGAGTCATTGGAAAGACGGCCGGACGGTGCCGCCACCGGCTGCTCAACGTTTGAGGTGGGCATATACTCCCCCCATTTTCCAGGCCAAGATGTCGCGGGGACCGCGTTCCCGACGGAACGAAGAAGGGAGCCGCCGATGCGGCTCCCCGGAGTTGGCTCATGAGGCGTGTCAGCTTCGTGTCAGAACATGGTGAATTGACCGGCGCCGCCGGCGTCGATGAAGTTGACCACGGTTCCCGCGAGATCGACCGACTCGCTGAATGGTCCCGTGCCGAAGTTCTGGAAGATGGTCTCCGCCGGGTTGATGCCACCTGTCGGGACGACGGCTCCCATCTGAACGATGTCGACCTCGTTGCCGACCGCCATCGCCGTGCCGCCGTCGGAAATGCCGACGAGCCCCTCGGTGGGGGGCGCCGCCGCTGTGTAGCCCATGAAATTGAGAGTGATCTGCGGGACTCCGGCCGTCACGTCGATCGTGGCCGAGATCGTGCCGAAGGGCGTGGACGGCCAATAATCGCCATTTTGCCACGTGACGGTGAGGAAGCCCGGCGTGGACTCGGCGATGATCACCTGTTGGCCGGGATTCCCGTTCCCCATGTCAAGGTCTTCCCATAGGGCCGCCACGATGGGGCCGGTTCCGGCTCCGGAGTTTCCGATGTTGCCGCTCAGGAAGTTGGGAGTGCTCTCGGCGAGGTCGCTGTGGGTCGGAGCGCCGCCGAACTTGATCCAACCGTTCGTGGAGATCCAGCACTGGGTGTAGGTCTGCCCATAGAAGGCATACGGCTGGAGGAGCGTGATGCCCGTCAAGGTGTCGTCGCCGATGAGAATGGAGACGCTTTGGAAATCGAATTCGACGGCCGCGGTGATGTTGAGATTGAGAGGTGGTTGTCCTGGATCGCTGACGACGGCTTGAAAAGCGAGCTGCTGACCGAGAAGCCCCGCGTTGGCTGGAATCGACCAGTTTGCGCCGCCGGTCCCGTTGAGGGCGAAGAGATTCGTCGGGAGGCCGGTGCTCCCGCCGCTGATGCCGTCGCCGATGAGGGTGGCCGTCGCGACGTCGAGATCGAAGAACTGGCCGTTGAGAAGGGGGGACGTGATGGATTGAGTCGCCAGTTGGCCGGCCACCAAGCCATAGGGTGAACCGGCGTTGCCCCCAACTTCGAAGTCCATGGAGCTATTCGGATCGACGAGGAAAGGGACGGTCGGTGTCGGGTCGGCACCGTTGCTTCGCAGCGAGCCGCCCGGGCTGTTGGGTTCGAGTTGCTGTGCCGTCGCCGCGCCGAGGACAAGATACAAGGCCGTCAGAAACAAAGTGAATCTCTTCATGGTGCGAATCCTTTTCGGTCTGTGGGCGCGCGTGGCGTGGAACGTGAATCCGCGCAGTGAACCGTGGTGCAAAGCGCCCGGGATATCTCGAGAGTCTGATGGAATGGGGAACATTCTACTCACTGCGGAGTGATGTTGCTCTTTGAGGTTTTCTTGCGATGGGAGGATGTCGGGTACGCGACGGAGTGATCCAAGCGAGTCGGGCGTCCCCTAAGCCCTTGTCCGATCGCGTATTAGGCGATGGCGTGGCGCGTTGAAGCGGCGGAGGGTTTCTGCTAAAACGCGCCCTTGCCCCCCTCAGGGGCGCCGACAGACTCCCGTCAGAGCGGAACGACCCCGGAAACCATGGCCCATCAGACGAACAGCAACGCCGATCCTGCCCAGGCAGGTGTCATTCAGGTCACCCTTCCCGACGGCTCGGTCCGCGAGCTGCCGCGGGGGAGTCGGATCATCGACGTGGCTGAATCCATCGGGCCCGGTCTCGCCAAGGTGACCGTAGGGGGGCGCGTGGACGGTGGAGAACAGATCCTCGACCTGAGGACGCCCCTCGAGTCCGACTGCCGCATCGATCTCGTGACGGCGGACAAGCCGGACGGGCTCGCCGTCATCCGGCACTCGGCGAGCCATATCATGGCGGATGCCATCTGCCGTCTGTGGCCGGAGGTGAAACTCTCCATCGGTCCCTCGACGGACCAAGGTTTCTACTACGACATCGATCTCGAACATCGTCTGACGGAAGAGGACCTGCGTCGCATCGAGGCGGAGATGGCGAAGATCATCGCCGAGGACACCCCTTTCGAGCGCTGCACCATCGAGCGGGCTCCGAGCTTGGACCGTTTCGCGAAGGATGGGGAGGTCTACAAGGTCGAGCTCATCGAGGGCATTCCGGAGGACGAGGAACTCACGGTCTTTCGCCACGGCGGGGGCGCTTTTGAAGATCTCTGTCGCGGCCCCCACGTACCCAGCACCGGATACGTCAAGGCCTTCAAGCTCCTCAACGTGGCCGGGGCCTATTGGCGCGGCGACGAGACGCGGCCCATGCTCCAGCGCGTCTATGGAACGGCGTTTTGGAAGAAGAAGGATCTGGACGGTTGGCTTCACCGACGTGAAGAGGCGCAGCGACGCGACCACCGCAAGCTCGGCAAGGAGCTGGATCTATTCATCTTCCATCCCTGGGCGCCGGCCAGTCCGTTCTTCTTGCCGAAGGGGGCGACGATCTACAACCTGCTCGTCGACACGATGCGGGAGAAGTATCGTCGATTCGGCTATCAGGAAGTGATCACGCCCCAGATCTTCGACGTGGAACTTTGGAAGCGATCGGGCCACTGGGACAAGTACAAGGACAACATGTACTTCACTCAGGTGGACAAGGCCGAGTACGGCGTGAAGCCGATGAACTGCCCGAGTCACACCCTGATCTTCGCCGCACGGCTCCATTCGTATAGAGACCTTCCGGTGAGGATGGCGGACTTCGGCCGGTTGCATCGCTACGAGCGATCGGGAGTCACCGCGGGGCTGACCCGCGTGCGCACGTTCTGTCAGGACGACGCGCACATCTTCTGCCGCGAGGACCAGATCGCCGACGAGATCTCCGGCGTCATCAAGCTCCTGAAGGAAGTGTACGACGACTTCCAGTTTCCCGAGCTGCTGGTGTTTCTCTCCACGAGACCGGAGATGTCGATCGGGAGCGACGAAATCTGGGAGAAGGCCGAGTCAGCTCTGCGCGATGCGTTGGATGCGAACGGCATCGACTTCACGGTCAACGCAGGAGACGGCGCCTTCTACGGACCGAAGATCGATTTCGTCGTGAAGGACGCCCTGGAGCGGGAGTGGCAGCTCGGCACGGTCCAGCTCGATTTCAATATGCCGGAGCGCTTCGGCCTGGAATATGACGACCAGGCGGGTGGAAAATCTCGGCCCGTGATGATTCATCGAGCGATCCTGGGGTCCATCGAGCGCTTCATGGGTATCCTCATCGAACACTTCGGGGGAAGCTTCCCCGTGTGGATATCACCGATTCAGGCGCGCGTGATCACGATCTCCGACGCTCATAAACCATATGCTGAAAGCGTCTTGGATGCGATTCAGGCGGCCGGATTCCGCGTCGACTCCGATTTCAGCAAGGATCGCATGGGCGGGAAGATCCGCAACGCCGAAACCCAGAAAATCCCCTACACGCTGGTCGTGGGGGAAAAAGAAGCTTCCGAATCCACGGTTGCGGTCCGGGCCCGAGGGCGAAAGAATCTGGGCTCCATGAGCCTGGAAGATTTCATGGACCGAATGCGGTCCGAGGTCATGGACAAGAAATGAACGAGCACAGAGGAGTTAAGAACGATTTGATGATCTTGGAGAATGAGTCTTGAGACGTTTCCGTCGCCCAGGCCCCCCCGACGCGCCGCGCGTGCGTCTCAACATGCACATCCGGATTTCACCTCTCAGGGTCATCGGACCGGAGGGAGAGATGTTGGGCGTGATGGCCAGGGACGAGGCCTTGCGACGGGCGCAGGAATACGGGTTGGATCTCGTCGAGATCTCGCCCACCGCCAAGCCGCCCGTTTGCAAAATCATGGACTACGGAAAGTACAAGTACGAGCAAAAAAAGAAGGCCCAGCAGTCCAAGGCCAAGCAGCACAACATGCAGGTCAAGGAAGTGCGCTTGAGACCGAAGACGGACACGCACGACATCGAGGTGAAGAAGCGCAAGGCGCGGAAGTTTCTCGAGGAAGGCAACAAGGTCTGCTTCATGGTGATCTTCAGGGGACGTGAAATCACTCACCCGGAGATTCCCCTTGCTATCCTCCAGGACATCGTTCAAGAACTCTCCGACGTGTGCAAGGTCGAACGACCGCCCAGTATCGAGGGGCGTCGTATGAACATGGTGGTTGCGCCCATCAAGAAGAATTGAGTCGGGGTGCCAGACGAAAAGGTAGAGACCATGCCCAAGCAGAAGACGAATCGCTCGGCGAGGAAGCGTTTCAAGCTGACCAAGTCGGGAAAGGTGCGTCGCTATCGCGCTTTCAAGGGGCACATTCGTCAGAAGAAGTCGGCCAAGCGCAAGCGCGCTCTCCGGCAGCCTCTGATCTGTGCGCCGGGCGACGCGCGGGTGGCGAAGGCCATGATCGGACACGGCTGAATGCCGTTCGGCCCTGTCGGGGGCCGGGGACCCGCTTCCTCGTCGGAAGCACGGGGCCCGGGAATGTTTGTGTCCTGAAACGACAAACGAGAGACTGAAACATGAGAGTAACGAATGCCGTCCCCAGGCATCGACGGAAGAAGCGGCTCATGCGCCGCGCCAAGGGCTACTGGGGAGCCCGAGGCACCCTGCTCAAGATCACCAAGGAAACGGTTCTCCGCGCGGACGCCTACGCCTACCGGGACCGCAAGGTTCGCAAACGTCAGTTCCGCCGCCTTTGGATCCAGCGGATCAACGCGGCGGCGAGGGCCGAGGGCATGAGCTACAGCCAGTTCATGTCGGGGCTCAAGAAGGCCGGGATCGGACTCGACCGCAAGCAGCTCTCCGAGTTGGCCATCCACGACGCTCAGGCCTTCGGACAGCTCATCAGTACAGCCAAAGCGGCTCTCTGACCGCCTTGGACCGAGACGACGCCGGTTTGGAGCCCAGTCTCCGCCGGCGTTTTCCCGTTTTGCCGGAGCCACCATGAGTGAAATCGAGAGTGCAAAGACGCGGGCCCTGGACGAGCTCGCCGCCGCGGAGGACGCCAAGGCCCTGGAGGTCTGGCGCATCGCCTGGTTGGGCAAGAAGGGTTTCGTCACGGGGTTGATGAAGAAGCTGAAGGAGCTGCCCCGAGACGAGAAGCCCGCTTTCGGTCAGGCCGTCAATGTCCTCAAGAACGCACTGGCTGAAGCCTTCGAGGTTCGCTCCAAGGACGTGGGACGAGGCTCGACGTCGGGCAAACGAAGGATCGACATCACGCTTCCCGGAGAGAAGCCGGAACGCGGGGGGTTGCATCCCATCACGCAGATGCAGGGCCACATGATCACCTGCATGCGTTCTCTGGGATTCGAGGTCGTCGAGGGACCGGAAATCGAGGACGAATTCCACAACTTCAACGCCTTGAACATCCCGCCGAACCATCCGGCCCGCTCGGAAGCCGACAACTTCTATCTCTCGGACGACCTCCTTCTCAGGAGCCAGACGTCGACCGTCCAGATACGAATGATGGAGACCAGGAAGCCGCCCCTCAGGATCATCGCGCCCGGTCGCGTCTATCGGCCTGACACGGTGGACGCATCGCACCACTACATGTTCCATCAACTCGAGGGACTTGCCGTGGATCGAGGTCTCACCATGAAGGACTTGAAGACCACGCTCGTGCTCTTCTTCTCGGGTCTTTTCGGCGAGGACGTGGAGATCCGGTTGCGCCCCAACTTTTTTCCGTTCACCGAGCCCAGCGCCGAGGTCGATGTGGCGTGCACCTTCTGTAAGGGCGAGGGATGCAGCACCTGTCAGAACAAGGGATGGATCGAGATGGGCGGCTGCGGCATGGTCGATCCCAACGTCTTCGCGGCGGTGGGGATCGATCCGGAAGAGTACACCGGCTTCGCTTTCGGCCTGGGCATCGAGCGGTTGGCCATGCGGCGTTACGGAATTCCGGATATCCGGTTGCTCACCGAGAACGACGTGCGTTTCCTGAAGCAGTTTCGATAGAGGTAAGCCATGAAGGCCACCTATCAGTGGATTCGAGAGTTGGTCCCGGACTATACGGGCGACGTCGTCGAGATGTGCCGGGCTTTCACCATGTCCGGCACCGAGGTCGAGTGGTGGGAACCGGCCGGAGATGACGACTGGGTCATCGAATTCGCCGTGACCTCCAATCGCGTCGACTGCAACGGCGTCATCGGTCTGGCGCGGGAGTTGGCGGCGGTCGCGGGCCTCGAGATCATGCTCCCCGATGTGTCCTTCGATGAGGAGGACACCGACGTGAACACCCTGGCTGCGGTCACGGTCGAGGACACGCAGGCCTGTCCGCGCTTCACGGCCCGTGTGCTGCGCGGCGCCCGGGTGGGGCCGTCTCCCGACTGGCTCGTTCGGCGGATCGAGGCCATCGGTCTGCGGTCCGTCAACAACGTGGTCGACGTGACGAATTACGTCATGTTCGAGTCCAATCAGCCCTTCCATGCCTTCGACCGCCCGAAGATTGACGGGGCACACCTCATCGCCCGCAAGGCGCGACCTGGGGAGACGTTGACGGCGATCAACGCCAAGACCTATGAATTGAACCCCGAGGATTTGGTCATCGCGGACGAGAACGGCCCCGTCGGCATCGCCGGTGTCATGGGCGGCTTGGCCACGGAAGTCGGCGACGCGACCACGGACATCCTGCTGGAGACGGCCTGTTTCGAGCCCCTGGGTGTGCGCGCCACGGCCCGCCGCTTGAATCTGCATTCGGATGCGAGCTTCCGCTTCGAGCGCGGTGTGGACGGCTTCCAGACGGAGTGGGCATCCCGGCGATGCGCACACCTGATGGCGAAGGTGGCGGGCGGTAGGTGGGCCAAGGGAGTCATCGACGTCAATCACCTCGAGGACGATCGCCCCACCATCTGTTTCCGTCCGGAACAGGTGAAGCGCATCACCGGCATCGAGATTCCCCATGCTCGGTGCCGCGAGATCTTCGAGGCGCTGCGGATCGAGGTCGCCGGCGAACCTCCCCAGGTCGTGACGGCAAGGCCTCCCACTTGGCGCAAGGACCTGACCCGAGAGATCGACCTGGTGGAGGAAGTGATTCGGGTCCATGGTTTGGAGGACATCCCGCTGGAAACCTCGATGCGGGTCTCCTTGGTGCTTGATCCTCACAGCACCCGGGTTCGCGACGTGGTCAAGCGTACCCTCATCGCGGCGGGATTCCTGGAGTCCCTGACGACATCATTCCTGCCCGAGGAGGAGGCCAGGATGTGCCTGTTCGCGGCGACGGAGCCGATCCTCATCCGAAACGCGATGAGGAAGGACGAGAATGCGCTGCGTCAAAGTCTCGTCCCTTCTCTGCTCTCCATCCGGAAGACGAATCAGGATCGATTCAACCAGAACGTCCGGCTTGCGGAATGCACCGTCGTATATCTGAATGAGAAGCCCGGGGAGATCCCTCGGCATCTTCCGCTCGTCAGCGCGATTCTGGACGGCGATTTCCGTGCGGCGAGGGGAGTCGTTGAAGCGCTGGTCGAAGCGCTGCGCATCGAAGGCGTCGCATTCACACCAATCAATGACAAGGCGGCGCACTGGCTCGCTCCCGACGGGGCCGCCGCGGTGCGCCTCGGGGACGGCACCGTTGTCGGTTTCGTGGGCTTTCCGGCTCAGGCGCTGCTCGATCGACATGAGCTGAAGGTGCGACCGATGGTCCTCGAGCTCCGCCTGGACCTCCTGGAGCGGTCTGCTCGTCTCGATCCCCACTACGAGCCCTTGTCCAAGTTTCCTCCGGTCAAGCGCGACCTGGCCGTCATTCTCGACGCTTCACTTCCTTGGGGGCGCATCGAGACGGCGATTCGGGCTTTGGACCTTCCCGACCTCGAGGCCCTCGAGTTTTTCGACGAATACCGCGGTCGGCAGATCGCTCCAGGCAAAAAAAGCCTGGCGTTTTCGCTCACCTACCGCGCCATGGATCGCACCCTCACCAGCGAGGAGGTGGACCGGAGTCAATCTCGGCTCGTCGCCGCCCTCGAGGAGGAGTTCCGCGCCGAGGTCCGCGACTCCTCGTAGAGCCGCCGGGTCGTTCGCTCCTTCCTGAAGCGGGGGCGTCCTCGTCCCGCGGGGGGGCGGCGTGGCATCCAATCCTGAGCGCGCGTGCCGGGAAACCCTTCGATGCCCCACGACCACCGATCTGAAGGTCAAACGTTCAAGAGATCGGACGGATCGTCCACCTCGAAGGCGGCTTCGATGAGCAGCGTCAGGGTCGCGGGGGATGCTTTTGCGATGCGGGTCTCCAGATCCTCCGGAATGCCATCGAACAGGCGGAGCAAGAGAAGGCGGAGCATCTCCCGTCTCTCTTTCGCGCGGCCCTCGGCCCGGCCCTCCTCGAGCCCTTGGGCCCGGCCTACGAGGCGACCTTCTTCTCTGAGCTCTCGCCCCGTCGTCTTCAGCATGATATGCACCTCCCATGAGTCCCGTACGAAGGGAAGGGCTTCAATCTCCTCCAGCCCCACGTCGGAAACGTCCAAAAGATAGTCGATGCAGGCACGGACCCCGTCCATGCCTCCGTTTTCGTCGAGGGCGGCGGCGAAGTGACGATCCCAGGCGGGAATCTTGTCCCCCATGCCGGGGCGCCGGCCATGTTTCAAAACGAGGGCCCCCAGGGTGAGCAGGCCCGTCCCCAGACGCTCCTGAATGTCCTCGTCACTGATGCGATTCAGATCGATGAGATGGAAGCGGCAGTTGATGGAGGAGCGACGTGCGTCATCGTCGTCGACGTACAACGCGAGAGGGCCTCTCCAGGGCTTTTCTCCGTGGTAGAACACGACGATATGGATCTCAGGCAGGGTGGCTTCGTGTCCGAAGGTCTCGCGGAAATCCCGCAAGACTTGGACGGTGCACCAGAGGGCGCGCATCGGCATGTGCAACAGGGGAATGCTCTGGTTCTCGAAGACGAGGCAGGTACGGGGCGTCCCGTCTGCCGCGGGGAGGCCGGCGAAGACGATATCCGCTCGTCGGGCCCCGGGCGATTCTTCGCCGAAGCCGTCCGGCCAATGCACCAGTGTGTCCAGGGTGCTGACCCAGGGGAGGGGTGGATCGGGCAGATGCGTGAGCAGGGTCCTCATCCTCGCCGCATCACTCAGAACGAACCGCGTCACCCCATCATGAGTTCCGTGCACGACGACGTCTCCCTTCCTTGTCTCGAGAAAACACCTCACGTCTGCCATCGAGACGTCACGGGATCGGCGAAGGTGACGGACATTTTGAGACTCACCAAGAGACCTGGCCACTCATGGGAAAAGAACGGCTATGGACTTCGTGTCTTCATGAGCGGACCAAGCCGATCCGGCACGCCGTGGAGGCCTGCAAGGGAAGGGCGCCCGACGGGAAGCGTGGGCTTCCCCAGGCCCGGGAGAGCGGGGGCGTCGCTGTTCCGGGAGTCAGGTTCATGCGCCGCGGTCGGTGTGTTCTCGATCAGTGTGCGTCGTCGGTGTGCTCGTCGTAGTGGTGTGAGCGATAGACGTCGTAGCTGACGCCGCGTCGACGAAAGACCTCGAGGGCCGCCGGAATGTGGGCGCCGCCCAGGATCAGGATGCCTCGTTTTCGTCCCAGCCGATCCAGGGCTTCCAACAGATTGAGAGCCGCCGCGCGGCCTCGAGCCCGCACGTTGCGATTCAGCTCCCGGGCGGCGCGATCCGCTCGGGCGAGATGAGCCCTCCGGTCCGCCTCCGACTGATCCTTGCGTCGAGCCCGAGCGGTTTCCGTGACGTAGGTCTCCCAAGACTCGCGGTCCTTCGCGTGGAGATCCGGATCCTCGACGCCCCAGACCTCGAGTTGCGGGTACATCAGCTGGAAGCGGAGGGGCTGAAAGACGCCGTATTCATCGAGGGTGTCCCTCGGATACATCCAGGTGCGAACGATGCGGTACTCCCGAGCCGTGTCCTCGGTCTCCTCGAGAGGGCCGAAGGGGTACTCGCAGCCCAACACCCGGTAACCATGCCGGAGGAAATTCTCGATGAGCAGCCGGTGTTCCCGCTGGATGCGGCGCAACTGCAGGCGGACCCGTCGAAAACCAGGGCGGGCCGAATGGCGATCCATGATGACCAGGACGCATCGTGGATCCTCGCCCTCGAAATGGTCCGCATGTTCACCCAGGACGGACATGGCCTGGATGGGGTCGGCGTTTTCAGGGAGGTCCGGCGCCGTCGTGCAACCGAGGGCGGACAGGAGTGCCATGCAGAGGGCGAGGAGAAGATGATGAGGCGACATGCTGGAGATTCTCGGTGGGAGAATATCGACTTCTTGGAGAACAGGCCCGGGATTTCGATAGAGTGAGTTGGAGTTTCGCATGCGTGTCCTACATCTGCTCGACCATTCCTTGCCCCAGTATTCCGGCTACAGCTTCCGGAGCCGGTATATCCTGCGCGGACTGAAGAGCATGGGAGCGGAAGTCGCCGTCGTCACTTCGGCCCGCCACGGGGCGGATGCGGGCGAGGAGGAAATCCTCGACGGCATTCGCCATTTTCGGACTGCGCGGCCGAAGCGTATGTGGTCTCGGGTGCAGCTCAAGATCCCCTTTTGGAAGGAGCGGATCATGACGGGGGCGATGGTGCGGCGCCTGGAGGAGGTGGGGCGCTCGTTCCGTCCGGATCTGATTCACGCCCACTCCCCCTTCTTCAACGGCCAAGCCGCCGTCGCCGTCGGCAAGCGATTGGGCATTCCCGTCGTGTACGAGATCCGCGCCTTCTGGGAAGACGATGCTGTCGACAAGGGCAAGATCACCGAGGACGGGTTCGTCTACCGCCAAGTGCGCAGGCTGGAGTCCGAGGTGACACGCGCCGCCGATGCCGTGGTCTGCATCTGCGAGGGCCTGCGAAGGGACCTCGTCGAGCGAGGCCTGTCCGCGGAGAAGATCACGGTCGTCAAGAACGGTGTGGAACCGGACACGTTTCAACCCCGGCCGAAGCCCGCCGAGCTCGAGGAGCGCTACGGCTTCGAGGGGAAACGCGTCATCGCATTCATCGGGAGCTTCTTCTTCTACGAGGGGCTCACCGATCTGGTTCGCGCCGCCGATCGACTGCGCAGGGAGCGGGACGACTTCGTCTTGCTACTCGTGGGTTCCGGCGAGGACACGCCCAACGTGGAAGCTCTCGTCCGAGAGCTGGGGCTGGATGACGTCGTGCATCTCACTGGGAGGGTGCCTCACGACGAGGTGCAGGACCACTACGCCCTCGGGGATCTCTTCATCTACCCGCGCCGTTCGAAACGGTTGACCGAGAAGGTCACGCCCTTGAAGCCCCTCGAGGCGATGGCCATGGAGCGCTGCACCTTGGGGAGCGACGTGGGCGGGATTCGAGAATTGTTCGAGGAATGCGGCGTGGGAGAGACCTTCCGTGCCGGGGACTTCGAGGCCTTGCATGCCCTTTTGAACCGGGCTCTGGACCGTACGGACGAGGCGCTCCGCGAGGAGGGCCGGGCCGGCCGTGAGGCGGTGAGAAATATCAGAAACTGGGATCGCACCCTCATTCCGGTCAAGACTCTCTATGAGAACCTGCTCGGGAGTGCGATCACGGAGGATCGGCCGGAAGTGTCGGTCGGATGACAATTTCAGGTGTGCCGGGAGACCGTAAAGCGGAATTCCTTGGCGTGACGAGGCAGGGCAGAATATGCTTGCAAGTGCATATTCTTTTGCCGTGACGATTTAGGAGAACGTGATGGGCGGAATCGCCAACATGATGAAAGCCGGGATCAGCGTCCTGGCCCGGCCGCAAAAGGTGTCGAACACGCCTTTGCATCTCCAGATCGAGCCGACCACGTTCTGCAATCTCAAGTGCGCGTTCTGCGTCCGCGAGAAGAACGTCTTTCGTCCCAAGCATATGACGTTCGAGACCTTCAAGGAGGTGTTCGACGACGTGAAGCCCATGCGCGTCACGTTCGCGGGCGACGGCGAGCCGACGCTGTGTCCGGACCTCTTCAAGATGCTGGCGTACGTCCGCGACCACGACGCGAAGGCCATCGTCACCAGCAACGGCACGCTTGGGCCGGAGTTGGCGGAGCAGATCGTGGACTCGGGACTTTGGGCGCTTCGCCTCTCCATCGATGCCGCCACGGCCGAGACCTATCGGAAGATGCGCCTCGCCGATTTCCATGAGGCCATCCTCGAGGGGATTCGCGCCATCCAGGCTCTGAAGGAGGAGCGAGGTATTTCCCGACCCGACGTCGGCTTCGAATACGTCCTCGGTCGAGACAACCTTCACGAGATGAAGTCCGTTGTCGAGCTGGCCAAGGAAATGGGCGTGTGCCGGGTGAACTTCCGCCCCATGAACCTGGTGGGCATCGAGGAGAGAGAGGACGAGCTGCTGGGAGGCCTCAGCAGGGACGCCTATCGCCAAGCTCTCGTCGAGACCCGAGAGTTGGGGGACTCCCTGGGTGTTCCCACGAACCTCGAGGAGATCATCTCCCTGCTTCCTTTCTACGAGGAACGCTACAAGGACGACTTCAACCCCGAGGAGAAGAGCCCGGATTGCATCTATCCATGGGTTCAGATCTACGTGGCGATCGACGGCAAGGTGACGCCTTGCTGCGCACTCCAGATGGACGAGAAGGTCGACTTCGGCAATCTCTTCGAGGACGGCTTCGATCGGGTCTGGAACGGCGAGGCCTATAAGACGCTTCGCGAGGAGATGAAGCGGCACCGCTCCCCCTACAAGAGCTGCATCACCTGCGAAGGCCGCAGTCTCGGCAAGGTCACCGAGTTGGCCATGAAGACTCCGGGATTCCTCAAGAAGGCGAAATGAGGGTTTTCCCGACCCCTGGTTCTGTCATCATGGATTGACCCCAGCCGCAGGAGAACGAGTGCATGAGTCGACGGCCAGTCATCGGCGTGTCATCCCGGAAGATCTACTTCACCCACAACGACCGTCCCTACCCCCGTTTCGGCGTCTCCATGCACTACGTTCAGGCCGTCGAGGCCGCAGGCGGGGTGCCTATGATCTTGCCGCTGACCCAGAACGCGGAGGTCCTGATTCAGCTCCTGGATGTCTGTGACGGCCTTCTGCTCACCGGAGGGTTCGACGTCGATCCGTCTTGGTACGGGGAAGAACCGCACCGCCGCATCGAGCAGATCAATCCCCTCCGCGACGTCACCGAGATGATCCTGACCCGGGAAGCCCTTTCCCGAGATATGCCCACCTTCGGAATCTGTCGGGGAATGCAGGTCCTCAATGTGGCGGCGGGAGGAACGCTCGTGCAGGATATCGAGTCCCAGATGGGGAACGAGACGCTGCTCCACTTCCAAAAGCTCACCGAGGAGTATCCCTCCCACAGCATCGAAATCATGGACGATAGCTGGCTGCATCATCTGGTGGGGGAGACCAAGGTGCGGGTGAACAGCTACCATCACCAGTGCGTGAAGGAACCGGCGCCCGGATTCACCATCGTCGCCAAGGCGACCGACGGAGTGGCCGAGGCGATGGCGAGTGAGAAACACACTTTCGCTCGGGCCGTCCAATGGCACCCGGAACTCACCTTCACGAATCTGGATTTCAATCTGGCGCTCTTCCGGTCCCATGTCGAGGCGGCAGGCCGTTTCCACTTGCAGCGTGCCGGACAGGAAGTTCGCTAACCCCGATCGCCGCTCGAGATCCGCCCGTGCGTTGAAAGTCCCAGCCCCCCCCCGCATAATCCGGCTCTCCGAGAAGCTTGTCTCTCCGCGCGAACGAGGGCCGTCATTTTGAAACCCGCCGATACCATGGAAAAGCTCGTGTCGCTCTGCAAGCGCCGAGGATTCGTCTTCCCCTCCAGCGAGATTTATGGAGGTCTCAAGTCCTGCTGGGACTATGGCCCCTTGGGCGTGGAGTTGAAGCGGAACGTCAAGGATGCATGGTGGAACGTCCTGGTGCGGGGCCGCTCCGACGTCGTCGGACTGGACACATCGATCCTCATGCACCCGAAGGTCTGGGAGACCAGTGGCCACGTTTCCGGATTCAACGATCCCCTCGTGGATTGCAAGAAATGCAAGGCACGATTCCGCGCGGACACGCTGGACACCCAGGTCTGTCCCGAAAAACCGTCGAAGCGGCCGGGGGAATGCGACGGCGAACTGACCGAACCCCGGCAGTTCAATCTGATGTTCAAGACGAACATGGGGCCGGTGGAAAGCCAGGAGTCCGCCGTGTACCTCCGTCCGGAGACGGCTCAGGGCATTTTCGTCAACTTCAAGAACGTCCTCGAGACCTCGCGCGTCAAGCCCCCCTTCGGGATTGCGCAGCAGGGGAAGTCATTCCGCAACGAGATCGTGACGGAGAACTTCATCTTCCGGAGCCGGGAATTCGAGCAGATGGAGATGGAATTCTTCGTCCCCCCGGCAGAGGCGGACACCTGGTATGAGTACTGGTGCAAGGAACGTCTGCAATGGTTTCTCGACCTGGGCGTGGACCCCGACCGCATGCGCTTTCGCGAGCATGAAGGGAACGAACTGGCCCACTACTCGAAGGCCTGCGCGGATCTCGAGTACCAGTTTCCCTTCGGCTGGAAGGAATTGGAAGGCGTCGCCAACCGGACCGATTTCGATCTGAAGCGTCACCAGGAGGCCACGGGCCGGGATCTGCGCTTTTTCGACGATCAGACCAAGGAACGCTATTGGCCCTACGTGATCGAGCCCGCCCTCGGAGTGGATCGCGCAGTCCTCGTCTTCCTCGTGGACGGCTACGATGAGGAGGCGTTGGAGGATGGCGATTCTCGAACGGTTCTCCATCTGCATCCCAAGCTCGCCCCCATCAAGGCGGGCATCTTCCCATTGGTGAAAAAAGACGGCCTTCCCGACATCGCCCACAAGCTGGAAGAGGATCTAAGAAGACAGTTCAACGTCTTCTACGACCAAAGCGGGGCCATCGGTCGCCGCTACCGGCGACAAGACGAGATCGGCACCCCCTACTGCATCACCGTGGATCACGACTCCAAGGAGAACGGCACGGTGACGATCCGCGATCGGGATTCCATGGCACAGGAACGGGTTGCTATCGACGCCGTCGCTTCGTTCCTCCGGGGTAAGATCGGCTATTGACCTCTCGAAGGGGCGAGCCTGTTCAGCACGACGCCTTCCCGTCGTGTGATCGACGCCCCTCGAGCCGGCATGAAGAGCAAGCTCTTCCCTCCACGTCCTCGAAGCGCCCTTGTTGTGCGATGATGCGTCCAGGTTCGGGCCTTTATCGACCTTCAGGTTTGTCTCTCACGGAGGCACGGAGCCGCAGAGAAGGAAGGGGCCGATCGCGAGTCGCCCGGCCGATGCGTCTTTGCGCCTCGGCGCTTCCGTGAGAGCCCCCCTTCTTATCTCCCATAGTGCGCCTGAGGACGAGCATGAAAAAAAGCCGCCGACGCTGAAGCGCCGGCGGCTCGCGTTTGTCTCGGATTCAACCGGGGTCAGAGATTGAAGTTCACCGTGGTGGGGGCTCCCATCGTCCCTCCGACAGGGATGATCTCGAGGGTAACGGCTTGACCCGCGCTCAGGCCATCCGCCGCGGCATTCCAGTCCAACATGTGGCTGCCGGGAGCCAGATTGACGGTTTTCGCGTAGTCCGTGAGGGTTGCGAACTGATAGGTCTGGCCGCCGTCCGTCGAGAAGCGGACGATCACGAAGGCCCGGTCCCCTTCGGCATCCGCGAGGTCGAACGTGATCCCGGCCGCAGCGGGTCCACTGGGCGCCGAGATGACGATGTTGCTCACCGACGGGGCCGAGTTGTTGAATTGGTAGACCTCGATGGTGTTGAGGGCTGATTCCATTCCCATGGTGCCCGTGACGCCTCCGAGAAGGACGTTGGTGCCCCCGGGCAGCGTGGTCGACGTGTGCCGCGCACGAGCCGTCGTGAGCGCGGTCACCGGGCTGAACGTGCCGATGGTCAGGCTCGTGAAGGTCGTGGGGATGAAGAGTTCGCTGCTGCTGAGCGCACTCCCCGGGGCGCCGTTGTCGAAGCCGCCGGAGACCAGGATCTGGGTGTTCCCCAAGAGCGCCGCCGCATGCTCGGTGCGTCCCGAGGACAGCGCGACCGACGCGGTGGATGTGAAGCCGGCGGGGATGCCCCCACCGTTCTCCGGGAAACTCCGGTAGAAGTCGGCCGTGGCGACGACGGAATCGTCGGAGACCTTGCGGCCGCCGATGAGGGCGCAGACGCCGTTCACCAAGAGAGTGGCCGTGTGCTGGTAACGATCGATGTTCGTTCCCGTACTCGTCCACGTGTTGGTGCGGAAGTCGTAGAGATAGGCCGGCTGCGGTGTTGTGGGATTCGAGGGATCCCGCCCGCCCGCGAGGAGGACCATGCCGTTGGGGAGCAGGGTGCAGGTGTGGTCAGCCCGTGCGCCCGGAAGGCTCGCCACCAAACTGAAACTGTCGCTCACCGGATCATAGATCTCGGCCGACGTGGACGTGCCGGCATTGGTGCCGACGCCACCGGTGATGAGCACCGTGTTGTTCGGAAGCCAGCAGGCCGCATGGCGTTCCCGGTCCATCTGCATGGTGGAGGCAGTCGCCGTCACGGATTCCGTGGGGCTGAACTGGTAGATGTCCGCGGTGTTGAGGGCGGTGGGCGTCGTGCCCAGGGTCACGGCGCCCGTGTTGGTGCCGCCCGTGACCAAGATGCTCACGCTGCCGCCGCTGTTGAAAAAGAACGCCGAAGCGTGCCCGACCCGCGTGTCCTGTCCGGCTTGGCTGAATGCCAAGACCTGCATCCGGTTGCCCAGATCCAGATCGAAGCGATCCAAGGTGTTCACGGCATTGGCGCCGCCATCCACGCCGCCCACCGCCAGGAGGCTGGGGTTGGGCATGGTGTTCACGGCATGGGCCGTGTGACGGGCACGACCGGGCTGGGCGCCGCCGGGACCGATATTGCCGCCATTCACGGTGACCGGCGGGCTACCGCCGTCGTAGACAACATTGCATTGAATGCCGGTTTGGACGGTCTGCCCGCTCAATCCTCCCGTGGGAGTGATTTCTACGCAAACCGTGGATCCCACGAATCCGAGATCCGCGCCGGCCTGCCAGTAGAACGTGCCCGTGGCCGAACCGCTGGAGAGGTTCAGATTGGAGCCGTTCTCCGACATCACGCCGAAGAGGGCCTCGAGGGCCGTGCTGACCTCGGTCATGGAGAACTCGGCTTCACCGGCATCCGGCATGCCATTGCCGTTGCTGTCGACGAAGAACTTGAATTCCAGGCCGAAAGTCTGCCCTGGATCGCCGGTCACCGTGTAATCGATGCACAGGATGGTTTCGCCCGTCGTGGGGTTGGTCAGGGTCAGCACCTGGTTGATAGTTGCAGCCAAGGCAGCGATCGCGTTGGGGGGGGTGAACCCTCCACCGCTGCAGCCCGGAATTCCCAACATCATTGCGGTGCCGATCAGGAGAAGGGCCATGCCCTTCGTCACCTTCTTCGCCATCATCAGCAGTTTCCCTATTCCGTAAACCTGGCGCGCAGTTGCGGCTGACATCATTCCGATCTCGGAGGTGATCTTACCCGGCCGTCTCGGATTCGCCAAGAAGGTTTTTTCAAAGGACTTGCGGCAAGTCCGATCTCTTCAATGACTTTCGACGGGCGGGGGGACAGACTTGAGCCCCTCGACCTTGCATGAACTTGCAACCCGGGACAGGAAAGGTCAACTTTCTCGGGAGAAGAATCGGGTTCTCGGGAGGACTCATGCCCCCATTGCGAGTCATTCGTATCGCCGCCCTCGCCGCCTGCGCAGGGCTTCTCATCTTCCCCTTGTTGTATTGGAGGGAGGCCTACGAACAAACCGAGTTGCCTCGGCGGATTCTGTCAGGGCTCATGATCTGGGGTCTGTGGGCTTTTCTGGCCGTTTTCGGCTCCATGAAGGTCCTGGACGGCGGAGGACGGAGTTGGTCTCCGAAGCTCGTTGTCATCTTCACAATATGGGCGCTCGTCTGCTGGGCCGTGGCCCTCGTCCCGTCTCAGGGCGCCGATCCCGTGATGCGGGATCTGGAGACTCTGGGGTGGTTTCTGCTGGCCTGGCAGCTCGCCACTCACGAATTCTTTCGTCGAGGCGCCGTGGTTGCCATGAGCTTGGCGGCGTGCATCGCGGCCGTCGTGGGCCACGGACAGTTTCTCCTCGCCCACCCGAATCTCCCCCTTGCGGGTCTCGGCGGCGTCGGGGACGGGCTGGCGCATGGGTCCCATCGGGGTTCCCTGGGCGTTTTCCCCGGAGGTCTCTTCGCGGACCTGGATCAGGCGGACACTCCGGCCTCCACGTTCGGGCATCCGAACATGGGTGCGGAGTTCGTGGCCATGGCTTTGTTCCCGCTTTTGGCGCTCGCTTGGAACTACGCCGTCCGAACTGGAGGTCTCCGGGCATGGAACCTCGCGCGGGGAGCGGCTTGTCTTCTGGCCGCAGGCCTTTGCGCCACCTACATCGCTGAAACCGGATCGCGGGCGGTCATGATTTCCCTCCTCGGGGCATCCGGGCTGGCCGGGATCTATCTCGTCGTCCGGTCCGCCCGGAATCGACCTCTTTTCGGCTCCAGGATGGCGCATCTGACCTTCCATGGACTCGTGGCGTTGGCGCTCTTGGGCGGCTTCGCGACGGCGGCCTCGCTCACCGAAGGAAGTGCCCGCCACGGTCAGGCTCCGACGACGGTGATGCGACGGATTCGATCCGCCTTCGACGGCGAAAACACCACGGTGACGGAGCGGATCGTCCTCTGGAAGAACACGCTGGCCATGGTGGAGGACCGGCCGGTCACGGGCTTCGGGCCGGGAGGGTTTCCCGTCTTTTATCCCGCGTACGCGGCGTCGCGCGCCACCCATGCGACGGGACGTCTGAAGTTGCGCCGCCAACCCGCGAAACCCCATAACGACGTGTTGCATCTGGCCGCGGAGCGAGGCTTGCCCGGGGCGGTCCTTTGGCTCCTTGCCGTGGGAGGCGTCTTTCTCGGAGGATTCCGGGGGCTTGGGCGGGCCTGTGGCGACGATCTGCGGTTTCGGGGTTCCCTGTTGCTTTCGCTTCTCGTGGTTCTCGGGGCGTCCATGGTCTCGTTTCCTTTCCTTCAGACGGGAACGCGCATCGGGTTTTGGGTCTTGGCCGCCATCGTTCTTCGCGCCGAAACAACCCCTCGGTCGCCCCGTTCGGTTCCGTGGTCCCGACGGCTCATCCCTGTTCTCGTCTTCTCGGGACTGTTCGTCCTCACCGCCGCCCACGGAAGAGCGTCCCTGAAGGCGAGCGAAGACCATCGTCGCGTTCTCCAGCTTCGCAGCGTCGGGCCCCTCCCACCCGGAGTCGCCGAGGCCCAGCTCAGAAACGAGCTGATCCACGCACAGACGGCTTGGGTCCGCCGGCCGGATCGGTACCGCTATGCTCTTTTGGTGGGGGACGCCCTGCGACGTGCCGGACGTCCCCTCGAGGCGGAGAGGGCCTTTCGCTCCGCGTTGGCGCTGCACCCTTATCTCATCAACGCACACGTCGTGTTGGCGGAGATGCTCTTGAACCGGGACGATGTCGCGGGTGCGCGGCGGGAGGCGGAAACCGCCGTGGCGCTCAACCCGCGCGCCGCACGGGCCGCCCTCTTGATGGGGCGCGTGCGAGCCAGAGAGGGGCTCCTCCTGCCCGCCATGGAGTGGTTGCGGCGGGCCCTCGACCTGAAACCCGATCCCGGCGATCGCCTCGATGTCCACGTCGAGCTGGCGCGCATCTTCAACCTGTTCGACAAACTCCGATCCGCCACCGAACACCTGCAGCGGGCGGCATCGATCGATCCCACATCGCCTCGTGTCCTCGAGGCCCGGGCCCAAATCCTCGAGCGAAACTCCCCGGGTTCGCCGGCGGCCTTCCAGGCTTGGAACAAGCTCATGGAGGCCGATCCGCTGTCGTCGGAGGCGCGGCTGAGAGTCGGTCTCGGACTCTTGGATCGCGGCGACCCCGCATCCGCCCTCGTGCTCATCGACGAGGCCTTCGCCATCCGCCCCCTCGACCCTTCCTTGCTCTTCCACCGAGCCCGTGCGCTGATGGGACTCGGCCGACTCCAGGATGCCCGCGACAGCCTTCTCGAGTGCATGCGTCAATGCATCTGGATTCACAAGGACCAGTTGTTGTTCGATCGAGCTCGCGGCTTGTTACGGGACGTGGAGAAGCAGATGGCCGAGAACGCGACGAGGGAGGACGACGGATGAATGGATGGGCCCTCCTCTGCATGGTCTGGCTGGGTTGTCTGCCGGTCATGTCCGCGCGACCCATCGCGATCGATCCTGCCCCGAAGGTTTGCGCCTTCCAGCAATCCGGTCACCTGGAGGACATGGACTACCGCCCGGAAAGTGACCGCCCCGTGGATGAGGACAAATCCTCATCTCATCGCATTGAACTCATCGTCGGTATGGCGTTCATCGGATGTCTCCTCCTGTTTGCGCTCTTCCGCCAACAGGCCCGGCTCGGTCGCAGACGAATGCGCTGAACTCGGCTATGATTCGTCCCCCCCTGACTCCGTTCCGTCATCGATACTGAGAGGTCTCTCGAGTATGAATTCGTATCTACGTGCCGCCGCGGTGATGTTCCTCGTCCTCTTGGCCCCGTTGCGTGCCCAGGAGGTTACGGAAGGCGAAGTCCCCGGAATGCCCACCGCTTTCCAATCCCCGAAAGCGTACCTCGGCTACGCTTTGGGGGAACGGTACACGCCTCACGCTCGAGTCGTGGGATGGATCGACGGGTTGGCCGCCTCATCGGATCGGGTGCACGTGGAGCGCTATGGCCGAACCACCGAACTCCGGGACCTCCTTCTCGTCTTCGTCACCTCCAAGGAGAACCAGGAGCGCCTCGCCGAATTGAAGGAGCGCATGGCGAAGCTGGCCGACCCCAGGCGGCTGAAGCCGGGGGAGACGCCGGAGGCCCTCGTCGAGGATCTGCCCGTTTTCGTGTGGCTCTCCTACAACGTGCACGGCAATGAGGCGTCGTCCACCGAGGCGGCCATGAAGACCCTTTGGGAGTTGGCCTCCAAGGACGACGAGGCCACGAACAGGTTGCTCGACCAGGCTGTCGTCATCATCGATCCCTGCGTCAACCCCGACGGCCGGGATCGTTACGTGAACTGGTTCAACAGCGTCGTCGGCCGACATGGCGATGCCAATCCGCAGTCCTTCGAGCACGACGAACCTTGGCCCGGCGGACGGTTCAATCACTACTTCTTCGATCTCAACCGCGACTGGGCGTTCATGACTCAGATCGAGACGCGGAGCCGGATCCCTCATTTCGTCGCATGGCATCCTCAGGTTCACGTGGACTTTCACGAGATGGGCGCGGAGAGCAGCTATTTCTTCTTCCCGGCGGACCGCCCGGTCAATCAGAATTTTCCCCACTACACGGTGAAATGGGGAGAGATCTTCGGCCGAGGCAATGCCGCGGCCTTCGACAGGCGGGGGTGGGACTACTACACCGCGGAGTCCTTCGACCTGTTCTATCCCGGCTATGGCGATTCCTGGCCCTCTCTCCACGGCGCCATCGGCATGACCTACGAGCAGGCCGGGCACAGCCGGGCCGGTATCGTTTACCGAAGGAAGGATGACTCCCTCCTTTTTCTCGCGGATCGGATGAACCACCATTTCACGGCGTCCATGTCGACGATCGAGACGGCGGTCGCGCATCGCGTGGATCTGTTGCTCGACTATCAGCGTTTTCGCGCTTCCGCGGTCGAGGAGGGGCGGGGGGGGCCGCTTCGCGAGTTCATTCTCATGCCGGGTGATGACCTGGAGCATTCGGCGAAACTGGTCGATCTCCTTCGGGCCCAGGACGTCGAGATCCGTCAGGCGACCGAGGACTTCGAAGTTCGAGACGTTCACGACTACTACGGTAACGCTTTCGAGTCGAAGCGATTCCCCAAGGGCAGTTATCTCATCTCCCTTGCCCAACCGACGAAGAGGCTCATCAAGACCCTTCTCGAGCCGAAAACCACGATCAAGGAGCTCTATTTCTACGACGTGGCCGCCTGGAGTCTGCCCTTCGCATTCGGAGCGGAGGCCTATTGGACGGGAGAGGAGATCACCGCGCCCGCGGAACCCGTCGTGGAAGGGACTCGGCCCCGGGGCAGCCTTGCCGACGGCGACAGCACGTTTGGTTGGCTCGTGAGTTGGGAGCGGATGAGCGGGGTCCGGATGGCGATCAAGCTTCTTGGCCGTGACGTCAAAGTTCGCGTGGCGACCAAGCCGTTCACGCTTGACGGAAAGAAATGGAAGCGGGGGACTCTCTTCGTTCCCCGCGGCGGCAACCCCGCCGAATTGGAGTCGATACTTCGCGAGCTCGCGTCGGAAACCGGAGCGCAGGTGATCCCTGCTCGTACCGGAATGACCGAAAAAGGAATCGATCTCGGATCGCAGAGATTCTTGCGTCTGAGGCGTCCTCGTGTGGCGCTCATGGGCGGCCCGGGCATCTCACCCACGTCCTTCGGGGCGACGCGCTTCCTCTTGGACGAACTCTATGACGTGCCCTATTCGGTCTTCGCCGTCGAGGATCTGGGGCGCCTGGATCTCGAGGATTACACCGCCTTGGTCTTCCCCGAGGGTTTTTTCCGCTTGGACGATGCTCAGAAGAAGAAGATCAAGGAGTTCGCTCGGGAAGGGGGCGCCGTCATCGCTCTGGGGAGATCGGCGCGGCGTCTCTCCAAGGAGGGCAGCGGCGTCACGGCGATCACGACCGGCGGAGCGGAGAAGAAAAAGCCGGCGCCGGGTCGCGTCTTGAGTATCGAGGAGAGGGAAGAGCGTCGCAGGCGAGAGTCCACGCCGGGCTCCATCTTCCGGGTCCGTCTGGACCCGTCGCATCCCCTCGCTTTCGGATACCCGCGGGAAGTGGCCGCGTTTTTGGACGGAACTCTCAGCTTCGATCCGAGCGGTCCCGGCATTCCCGCGGCTCGGTTCGCCGACGCGCCTCCCTTGGCGGGATACATCCCGGAGAAAAAGGAACGGGCGCTTCGAGGACGGGCCTACGCGAGCGTGCAGGGGCAAATCGTACTCTTCGCCAATGATCCGAACTTCCGGAGCTTCTGGCACGGCCTCAGTCGAATGTTCTTGAACGCCGTGCTTCTTCTGCCCAGGCGCTGAAGATTCGGAAAGCGCGCCGCCGCGGACCGGCCATGGTCTCTCGACCGGTCCCGGCGGTTGCGGATCAGCGGTACTTCTTGAGAACCCAGGCCCGCCACTGTTTTTCAAATTCCTCGAGGGACGTGCCGAAACCCTTCTCCACCGCGAGGCGGACGATCTGTTGCCCGGCCGTTTCGGTCGTCGAGTTGGGCGCGGGCGGCATCCATTGCGTCATGATTTTCAGCATGTTTGCGAGTTTGTCTCGGTGCTCCTGGTAGAGCCAGTCGATGACGCTGAAGCCCTGGGCGAGATTCTCACCATTGAGGGAGTTGAGGGGGAGCTTCGACAGCTCGAGGAGTGAGAGTTCGTCGCCCGCTTTGATGATGCTGCGGCAAGTCGGGCGTCCATCCTTCGTGTTGAATTCCTTTTTCACCACGTCCCCCGCATTGGCATAGCGGCTATTCGTGCTGCAGTTGACGCGGCTGACCTTGTCGGTGCTGAGAAGGTCTTCGGCCAAGTGACCAAAGGCCTCGGACATCCAGGCCGCAGCCGGCCCACGGCTGCGTGTGTGCCACCACAGCAACATGCTGCTCGTTTGGTGAATCATCGGATTCTCGATGTCCTCGGCCCGCTTGGCCACGATCGTGATCAGCTTCTTGGGCGTGATGAGGTAGCCCGCGGGGTGCTCGCGGAAGTCCTTCTTGTCGTCATCATCGAATTTGTACTCTTCCGAATAGGTCGTGACCCAATCCTGGAACTCCTGCACCGTCTCGAAGTGCCAGATGTCCACCTGACCCGGCCAGAGAGAGGCCTCGGGGGGCTGGGGGACTTCGAAGTTCTCCACATACCAGTCGTAGACCTCCTCCACCTTCTCCATGTACTGCTCGACCATCTTGGGCTTGATGCCCATGTGGAGACGGAAATGAGGCGTGCTGACGACGAGGATGTCTTCTCCTGTCATCTTCCGGTGGAAGTCCATCCTCTCCCGATCCTTCTTGCCGATTTTCAGCCATGCTCCCTTGTAGAGCACGAGCCCCTTGGCCTTTTGGATCTCCTCGAAGGAGCGCCAGATGTCGTCGTCATCCTTCTTCCAGCGGCGGTTCCATTTCCGCTTTTGGGTCTTCTTGATCCACCCGCCCTTGAAGGGCACGTAGCCCTTTTCCTTCATCTCCTTCTTCCGGGCTTCCTTCGTGAGCTTCTTGTACTGCTTCTTGGTGACCCAGCGGTCCTCGAACTGGACGAATCCGAGGGCCTTTCGGGCGTCCTCGTGGTCGGCGTCCAGCTCCAGGATTTCCTTCATGAGTTTGCGCCCCTCCTTACGGACCCGAGAGCTTTTTTTATTCTTCATGGCCCAGTCCGCGACCTGGAAGAGAGCGTCTGGATCCGTGATGTCGATGGCCTCGAGCTTCTTTTCGAGCTCCTGTTCCGGGGTCTGGGCTCGGAGGGTGGAGGGGAAAAGAAGGGCGCCGGCGAGAAAGGCGAGGGGCAAAAGAATGAAGACTTTGCGCATGGAAGTCGATTCTCCGGGCTTGATCGGACGAGACGAACCGTCCGTTGTTCATGAATACGAATCGGGGGCGGCTCAGGTCGGCCCGAATCGCCCGAAATCATAACACGAGGGTTGGGGGGAAGATTCAGCGTTTCCGCCGTCTCACCCCATCCCGGGACTTTTTTGTCACTTCAGAAGGGCGCTCACCGACCGTTTACGATTGATGTTGAAGATCACGTTGGCGAAGAGCGGCGCCACCGAAACCTCGTGGTACCAACCGTGTTCCGCCGAGAATTCCGATCCCCGAGTGACCGCGTCGGTTCCGATGAGGGCGTCGAATGTACCGTTTTCGTGGCCCTGATCGAAGAGTTCCACGGCTCCTCCGTTGAAGAAGGGGAGAGAACACGCCAAGAAGACCCTTTCGGCGCCTTCCTCCTTCAGGAGGGCCGCAGCGCGAAGCAGCGTGCCCCCCGTGGCGATCATGTCGTCCGGCATCAGCACATCTTTCCCACGGACGTCGCCAACGAGTCGCATGCTCTCGATCACGCTGATCTTCGAGTAGTCCCTGGCCTTGTGAACGATGGCCAAAGGGCAGCCCAACCGATTCGTGTAGTGCCGCGCGCGATCGGCTCCCCCCACGTCGGGAGAGACCACGACCAGGTTGTCGACGGGGAAGTTGTCTCGAAAGTAGTCGAGGATGACCGTGGACGCGTGGAGGTTCTCCATCGTGCAGAACCTAAAGAAGCCCATGATGGCTTCGGCGTGGATGTCGAGGGTGATGACCCGGTCGGCGCCCGCGTCCTCGAGAAGCCGGCAGACGACACTGGCCGTGATGGCCTCGCGGGTTTTCTTGCGTTCTTGTCTCGCATAGGGGAATTGGGGGATGACGGCGGTGATGCGTTCCGCATCCGACTGGCGGGCGGCGTGAAGGGTCGTCACCAGCGCCATGAGATTGTCGTTGACGGAGCGTTCGGAAAACGGGTCATCCATGCATTGGATGACGTAGACGTCGTCCCCCCGGATGTTGTCGCCGATGATGGTCTTGATTTCGCCATTCGAGAACTTGATCTCTTCCGACTGGCGGAGGAGCCCGTTCGTCGTTTGATGTGTTTCGGCGGAAAGAACCCGGGAGAGGTGCTCACGCACCAACTTCGCGAACGCTCGCCCGGAATCGCATGTGAGGAGGCTCAGTCGCCCGCGATTTCCGGCCGCATTGGGGTTCGAATTGCCCATGGCCGTCCCGTCGTGTTTCGTGGATTCGGAAAGTGGCGAGGGGCGTCGCGTCCCCTCCTCGGTCACTATAGGGATGGACCCGGACACCGGCAACCGGCTGGCGCCGCCGGACCTCCGCCGTTGAGACGTAACCCCGGAGTGCTACACTCCGCCCCCATGCTTCCCGTCATCTTTCGCATCCCCTTGCCCTTCGAGATCTTCGGCGCCCACGAGATTCCCATTCGAGGCTTCGGCCTCATGGTCGTCCTCGCTCTTCTTGCGGGCAATTGGATCGCTCTGCGCCTGGCCCGCAAGTCGGCCCTGGACGAGGAAAAGATGGGCAACCTCTTCGTCGTGTTTACTCTGGCGATGGTCGTAGGCGCCCGTGCCTTCTACGTCATGACGAATTGGGGTGAATTCGCCGATCATCCTCTCAGGGCCTTCGCCCTCCAGCGGGGGGGAATGGTGTTCTACGGGTCCTTCATCGGGGCGTTCATCGCCGTGCCCTGGTACAGCCGTCGGGCCGGCCTTCCCATTCTCAAGGTGCTCGACATCTACGCTGTCGCGGCAGCCATCGGCCAGTCCATCGGCCGGATCGGCTGCCTCCTCGTGGGGGACGATTACGGCAAGCCGGTTTCGGAGAGCTTCCCCCTGGCGATCCGCTTCCCGACACGCACCCAGCCGGGCGATTTCTTCGGCATCGAAATCCCCAAGGACAACGGGAATCTGTGTGCGTTGGCAGGGCAGTGGCTCCACCCGACGCAGCTCTATCTGAGTTTGAACGCGCTCGTGATGTTCTTCATCCTGCGGTGGCTCTGGCACCGGAGACGATTCGACGGACAGGTCGTGTCGGTTTTCATCATGCTCTATGCCGCAACGCGTTTTCTTCTGGAGTTTTTACGGGGCGACGAGGACCGTGGATACGTGGGCCCCCTCTCAACGTCCCAGTTCGTCGGCGTCTTCGCTTTCGCGGCCGGCGCGGCGCTCTACATCCTGACCAAGAAACGGGCCGCGCCGATTCAGTGAGCTTCGGTCCAATTCCGGCCCACGCCGACGTCAACGACGAGCGGGACGTCGAGTTGCACCACCCCGCCCATGATGGCCGGAATCTTCTCCCGAAACATGGGGACCTCCTCATCGGGCACGTCGAAGATCAATTCGTCATGCACTTGCAGGATCATCAGGCCTCGGCATGCTCGTGACCGCATCCAACGGTCGACCTCGATCATGGCCAGTTTGATGATGTCGGCCCCCGTCCCCTGGATCGGTGTGTTCACCGCGACGTTCTCGGCGTTGGACCGGATGGCGCCGTTGGGTGAGAGGATCTCCGGGATGGGCCGCTTACGACCGAAGAGCGTGGTGACGAAACCCTCCTCACGCGCCTTTGCATGCATGGACTCGATGTATTCCTTGACCTTGGGAAAGTTCTCGAAGTACCGGTCGATGAACTCCTTGGCCTGCTCCACGGACATCTCGGTCTCTCGGGCCAGACGATGGGGTCCCATTCCGTAGATGATCCCGAAGTTGATGCTCTTCGCTTTGGATCGCATGTCGGCGTCGACCGCCTCGGCCGGGACCCCGAAGACCCGGGCCGCCGTTTCCCGATGGATGTCGGCCCCGCGGGCGAAGGCCTCCACCATGGCCTCTTCCTTGCAGATGTGAGCCAGGATACGCAATTCCACCTGCGAGTAGTCGGCGGAGACGAGCTTCCAGTCCGGGCCGGACGCCACGAACGCGGAGCGAACTCGTCTTCCCAGTTCAGATCGGATGGGGATGTTCTGGAGGTTGGGATCGCTGCTGGATAAACGTCCCGTCGCCGCGACGGCTTGGTTGTAGCTCGTGTGGATGCGACCTGTCGCGGGACGAACGAGTTTCGGCAGAGCGATGACGTAGGTCGAGAGCAGCTTCGAAAGGGATCGATACTCCAGCACCTTGGCGGGCAGGGGATGGCCCGTCATGGCTTCCAGCACTTCCTGTCCCGTCGAGAAGCCTGTCTTCGTCTTGCGGACACGGGTACCGAGTTTCTTATGCAGTTCCAGCTTCACGAAGAGGATCTCGGAGAGCTGTTTCGGCGAGTTGATCTTGAACGTCTCGCCCGCCAAGGTGTAGATCTCCTGTTCCACCCCTCTCAGTTGAGACTCCAATTCGGACTGCAACGCCCTCAGGGCTCCCACGTCCAAGCGGATACCGGCCCGTTCCATCGCGACGAGGATCGGAACGAGCGGCATCTCGATCCGGTCGAAGAGGTCTCTCAGGTTTTCCTCTTCGAGTCGACGTGCAAAGAGTTGTTGGAGCCGGAAGGTGAAATCGGCGTCCTCGGCCGCGTAGTCGCCCACGACGTCCACGGGAACCTGATCCATGGTGATCTGGTCCTTTCCCGAACCGATCAATTCCGAAGTCTTCACTTTCGTGTAGTCGAAATGACGCAGAGAGAGACTGTCGAGGTCATGGGAACGGGACATGGGGTCCAGCAGATAGCTGGCGATCATCGTGTCAAACCAGATGCCGCGCATCTGAACGCCCGCGGTGGCAATGACCGACGCGTCGTACTTGATGTTCTGGGCGACCTTGCCGAGGCAGGGGTCCTCGAGCAGAGGCGCAAGGGCCTTCACGATCGGGTGAGTTCCCATGCCGTCGTCGGGGAGAACCGGCGGTTCGGCGTTGAGGGGAACGTAGAAGGCTTCTCCTTCCTTGATGCTGAAGGAAAAGCCCACGAGCTCGGCGTCGAGCGGATTGAGTGACGTCGTCTCCGTATCCACGACGAAGTTGCCGGCTTTGCGCAACCTGGAAAGCAGGGCCCGGAGTTCCTCCTCGTTTTCGACGATCGAATAGTGCTTCTCGACCGTCTTCGTGGGCGCACTGATTTCCTGTCTGAGGGAACGGAATTCCAGCTCCTTGAAGATCTCATCGAGCGCCTCCCGGTTCGGTTCACCGAGCCGAAGATCTTTCGGATCGGCGCCGATGGGGCAGTTCAGGCGGATCGTGACCAGATCTTTGCTGAGGCGCGCCATGTCGGCGTCGTGGATGAGGTTCTCCCGAAGTTTTTTCTGGGGAATCGACGGCGCGGCTTCGAGGACGCCCTCCAAGCTCCCGTAGGTGTTGATGAGCTTCAGTGCGGTCTTCGGCCCCACGCCCTTCACGCCGGGGACGTTGTCGGAACTGTCGCCCATGAGAGCCAGAACATCGATGACCTTTTCGGGAGGAACTCCGAATTTCTCCTTGACCTTCGCGGGGTCGACGACGATGAGATCGCTTCCCTGCTTCAGGATATCGTGGAGCACGACGCGGGGGGAGACGATCTGCATGAAGTCCTTGTCGCCCGTCACGATGCGAACTTCGAAGCCTTCCTCCTCCGCTTTCTTGGCCAGCGTTCCAATGACGTCGTCGGCTTCCCATCCCGGCAACTCGAGAACCGGAATCGCCAACGCTTCGGTGATCTTCTTCATCCACGGGAGCTGCCCCACCATCTCCTCGGGCATCTTCTCCCGTGTGGCTTTGTACGGGGCATACATCTCGTGTCGAAACGTCGGCTCCGGAGTGTCGAAGGACACGGCCATGTGCGTCGGGTGTTCTTCCCGAATCAGTCGCAGCAGAGTTCGGGCGTAGCCCATGACGGCGCCCGTGTTCATTCCCTTGGAGTTGATGAGCGGTGTGCGGATGAAGCCGAAATGGGAGCGATAGGCGAGGGCCGACCCATCGACGAGGAACAGCATCCGATTCTTTTCGTTCATCTTCACTCTTTCATGTTTCGTCCGCCGCGGAGCCCAGCCGGCGGGATTATAGCCCGAGGTTCGATCCGTGAAACTGCGGGTCTGAGTGAGATGTCTCCTGGTGCCGATTCCCGACCGCGTCATCCGGAACGTTATACTGGGGGCATGCACCGATGGATCGCCATACTCTCGCTTTGCCTGATGTCGGCCCTCGGAGGCGCTCAGTCCGTTCAGGATGAGTTCTCGGCATTCCTGGGCACGACTCGACTCGCGCCGACCGAGAGCCAACGCAGTGAGCTGAAGCGCTCGTGGCGGGCGATCCAGATCGGATCGAAGGAGGATCGTCTGAGGCTTCGTCGGGCGTTGCTCGAAATGGGTTCGCCCGCCCTCGAGTTCCTCGAGAGAAAGCTTGTCGGTCCCAACGCCGAGGAAGCTCGCCAGGCGGCTCTCGCTCTGCAGCGGATGGGGGATGGGCGAACGGCGCAGGTGCTTCGCAAACGGCTTTTTTCGAAACAGGGGTTGAAGTCCCCGTCTCCGGCCCTCGCTCACCTCGTCATGACCTTGGGCGTGCTGGGTGACACGCGGGACGTAATTCCGCTCCTGGGGCTTTATCGAGCAACGCGCAGGGATCGCCCCCGCCGGGCGATCCTGTACGCCCTGGCGCGTTTGCGCGCTGAGGAAGCGTTGCCGGCGCTCCAGGCCTTCTACCGAAGCGAGAAGGATCGCAGAACGCGCGCCGCAATTCTGCTCGCCGCGGGCCGCATCGGCGGGAGTGAGGCGACGCCGATCCTGCGCATGGGATTGAAAAGTTCGAAAGAGAGCATTCGCTTGGCGGCGTGCTTGGGGCTGGCCGACGCCGGCGGCCCTCTTGCCGAACGGGAACTCGTCCACCGCCTCCGCGACTCCGACCAACAGGTGGGCGAGGCCGCCCTGATCGGCCTTGCCCTCGTTCGCCCCACGTCGCCCGGTGCGATCAAGCGACTGAGGGCGGAACTTCGGAGTTCTCGTTCTCGCCGACGCGCTCTGGCCGCGCTGGCTTTGGGCGAGGCCCCCGGAGAGGAGGCCGTGGCCGCCCTCTTGGCCCGAGTGGGGCCCCGGGGAGAGCCCCGTTCCGAGGTGCTTGCGGTGATCGCCTTCGCATTGGGACGCCACGGCGGCGAAGCCGCGGAGAAGGGGGTTCGCACACTTCTGGCGGTCGAAAAGGAGAATGTCGCGCGGGCAGCTCTCCTGGCTTCGACGCGGCGTTCTCAGGCTACGGTCTTCGCGTTGCCCGCCGTGATCCGAAAGACCCGATTCGACCGGTTGAAGGCAACGGCTCTCACCATCCTCGCTCTGCGTGCGCCGCGAGTCTTTCGTGATCTGGCGGCCGAACTCCTCGACGAGCGGACGGACAAGAAGACGACTCTCGGGCTCTGCCGCGATCTCCTGGATGTTCTGGCTCTCGACGAGGGCACCTCACGGCACCTTTTGCAAGCGAGATTGCAGGTCGAGATCGACGATCTGGGGGGCTCTCCAGACTGGAACCTCCTGGCCGCACTCCATCGCCGATTCCTCGTGATCGAGGACATCCACAGGAGTCTCGGGAATCGTGGTCCCGGCGCTCCGAGGGCCGATGGCAGTCGTCGCCCCCCGGAGATCTGGACCCACGAGGAAGAGGACATGCGGCTCTGGTACGACCTATTCCCCTACCAAGACCGCCGCCGACCCCCCGAGGAGGACTGAGCGCCCTTGGGCGGGGGCTCGCTCGTCCGCTTGATCTCGCCCCTGTCTCTCCTTACCGTCGTCCGCTCGTCACGGTCCCGCGACACCTCCCGGCGGCGGTGTTGCGATGGCGAGCTTCCGCGGAGATTCGATGTACAAACTGGCTCTGGCCCTTCGATACCTGCTCCGGCGTCGCATCGCCTATGTGTCGATCATCGCCATCGCTTTCGGCGTGATGGCCATGTTCGTCGTCGGAAGTGTGATGGACGGTTTCCAACAGCGTATTCGCCAATCCATCTACAAGGTGGACGGACACTTGAGCGTCCGTCTTCGCCGCGATGATCTCGCCCGAGGTAAGGATCACTACCAAAGAGTGCAGGAGATGCTTCGCCCCTGGACCCGCGAGGAAGGCGGACCCATCGTCGCGATGGAGCCCAGGATCGTCTTGAGGATGGCCGGTATCGTGACCCGCGCGCCGAAGCCGTGGATCACCCGGGACAAGCGGCAGAAGTTCGTCCAGGTCTTCGGCGTGGATCCAGACCGCGTCAACGACGTGATCCCCTTCACCGAGATGCTCGAGTCGGTCCGAAATATCGAAGTCGGCGATGGAGCGGCGATGCTCACTCTGCGCATGCCGGATCGCCTTCTGAAGACACCTTTCCTCTGGAAACCCGAGGGCGCAGTGGGGGAGCCCGAGTTGGGCATCGTCCTGGGGTCGAGGTTGGCGGATCGACTTGACGTAGGTGTTGGTGACACCGTCACGCTCATGAGCGCGGAGTTGCCTCCCGACGATGTGGACCCCAGTGAAGTCAAGATCGTGCAACGTCGTTTCCACGTCACGGGTTGTTTCGAATCCGGGCGATTCGAATACGACTCCGGCATCGCTTTCTGTCACATTCAGGATCTGAAGGAGTGGTTGCGAGGCCCGAACGAAGGGGATTGCGACGAGGTCCGTGTGCGCCTCACCGACCCGAAATTGGCCGAGGAAGTCAAAGCCGCGATCCTCGAGAAGCACGGCCGAGGATTCCTGGCCCTCCGAGTGTGGACATGGCAGGACCGCATGCAGAATCTCGCCGCGGCGCTGAAGTTCGAGAAGCTGGCGATGCTCATCGTCCTCGCCTGCATCATCGCCGTCGCAGGAGCGTGCATCGCCGGAATCCTCTACATGGTCGTTTTGGAAAAGACGCGCGACATTGGAGTTCTTCTCTCCATGGGAGCGACCTCGCGCGGCGTCGTGGGGATCTTCCTGGCGTACGGAGGGCTTCTCGGGCTCATCGGCACCTTGCTGGGGGTGTTTTTGGGGTTGGAGGTCGTCTGGCATCTGGATGAGATCATCCGTTTCCTGGAACGACTCTTCGACGTCGACCTCTTCCCTCCGGACGTCTATCAGTTCAAGACCATGCCTACGTCCTATGAGACGATGGATTTGGTCCGACTCGGTGGGTTCACCTTCATCTGGTGTCTCGTGGCGAGTGTGCTGCCTGCCTACAGAGCTTCCCGTCTGGATCCGCTGAGGTCGCTCGTCTATGAGTGAATCTGAAACTGTCTATACCTGTCGTGGGCTCACGAAGAGCTATCCTTTGCCCGGAGGTGGTGCGTTGCCGGTTCTCCGGGGGCTCGACTTTGACGTCGAGCAGGGTGAACTCGTCGTCATCCAGGGACGCAGCGGCATCGGCAAGAGCACGTTTCTTCATCTCCTGGGACTCCTGGACCGCCCCGACTCCGGAGAGATCGTCTTCGAGGGGAAGCCCGTGGATGCGGCGTCGCTGGGGCGTCGCGCGGCGGTTCGGGCCGCCCGCATCGGCTTCGTGTTTCAATTCTTTTATCTTCTCCCGGAGTTCACCGCACTCGAGAACGTGATGATTCCCGGGACGATTTCTCGATCCGTCGTCTCATGGATCAGGTACCGCAAGCAAGGGCGGGCCCGAGCTCTCGAGCTGCTGGATTCCGTCGGCCTCGCCGATCGCAGCAAGCATCGTCCTCAGCAGTTGTCCGGCGGAGAACGACAACGTGTGGCCATCGCGAGGGCCCTGTTCAATCGACCGGCGGTGCTCCTCTGCGACGAGCCCACGGGAAACCTGGACGTCCGCACCTCGGAACATGTCCAGGAGCTTTTCGCTCGCCTCAACGCAACCACGGGCCAGACCATGATCATCGTGACCCACGATGAGGGGATGGCCCGCCATGCCAGTCGTGTCGTGCACATGGAAAACGGCCGAATCGTCTGCTGATTCTCCACCACGGCCTTGCTTCGGCTCGGTCGGTGTTACGGTGTCCCGGAAGGGGAACACGGATGAGGGAGCGCCATTCTCGGTCCGGTTGGGTCGCTGCGGGGCTCCTTGTCCTCTTGCTGGGCATGGTCTGGGGCACGTGGATCTACGACAGCCGAGTTCGCCGCGACCGCCGCCACCTGATCCTGGGGACGACGGTCTCCAGGGACTGCCTTCGCCTGAAGGATTTCTTCGATGTGCGCATGCACATCTTGGACCAGCTCGCGCGCCTTTGGGAGAGCGTTCCCGACCGTAGCCGAGAGCGTTTCTGCCGACTCTCGTTGGCCATGCAAGCGGAGTTCCCCGGGTTTCAGGCGATCAATTGGGTGGACGCGTCCGGCGTGATTCGGACCGTCTGTCCGGTCGAGGGCAACGAGGCCGCCCTGGATCTGGACCTCAAAACGCATCCTTTGGCTGGTCCCGCGATGCGTCGAGCCCGGGCCGAGCGCCGCGTCGCCGTCACCCATGCTCTGGAGTTGGCGCAGGGAGGATGGGGATTCACGGCCTATCGGCCTGTGTCGAAAGCGGACGGGAGCCTCGAGGGGTTCATCAATGGCGTCTTTCGACTTCGCCCGATTCTCGAGGAATGCCTCGCCCCCCCGCTCTTGGGCAAAAAGGAGTTCTCCTACCGATTCTCGCAGCATGGTCGACTGATTCTCGAGGTCGGGCGGATGCTCGGCGATGAGGAGTGGCGCGACGCGGAGAAACGAACCTACACGTTCGCCGGTCACCCATGGACCCTTGCGATCACCGTGCCGAGCGATTCGGAGTTGGGCCTCCAGACCACACCTCCACGGAGTCTGCTCGTCGCCGGCGTCATCCTGGCCCTTTCGATCAGCGCGCTGGCCTTCGCCGCGTCGCGACGAGGAGAGCAGGTCCGGCGTCGCCGGGCCGAGTCCAAGCGAATTCTCGACATGACCCAGGACGGTGTCTGGGTTCTGGGGCCTCAGGGTGAAACCCGTTTCTCCAACGAGCGCATCGCCGAAATACTGGGCGTCAGCGGGAACGAGCTCGCGCACCGTCGCTTCGCAGACTTCTTGCCCGGCGACGTCGAGATCGAGGTGGAAAGCCTGCCTCCGGACGGAGAGGTGAAGCTGATTCGTTCGAGCGGCGAGGAAGTCTGGTGCCGGATTGCGGCGACTCCCATCCCCGAAGAGAACGAGGAGTTGGGGGGCACTCTCCTCATGGTCACCGATGTGGGCCAAAGAAGAGAGCTCGAACGGCAGCTCCATCGTGCCCAGAGGATGGAGATGGTGGGCAGATTCGCGGGCGGCATCGCCCACGACTTCAACAATGTCCTCACGGCCATCGTCGGAGCCACCGACATCCTCGACGAGGAGCTGCCCCACGACTCCCCTTCGCGAGCCATGGTGGAGACGATCAGAGACTCGAGCGAACGGGCCATGAGGTTGACGTCTCAGCTCCTGGCGATCAGCCGGCGACAATTCGTGGAGCCGCAAAGGGTCCGGCCCGACACGATCCTCCGAGACATGGAACCCATGCTCTTGCGAATCATCAACGAGACCGTGCGGCTCGTTTTCCACGCCTCGAATCGCCTCGCGGTCGAGGTGGACGTCGCCCAATTCGAGCAGGTCATCCTCAACCTGGTCGTGAACGCATGCGACGCCATGCCGCATGGGGGGACCATCACCCTGACACTTCGCGATCTCGTGTTGCGGCAACCGGGTCGTCTGGGATGCGAAACCCTTCCCGCCGGTGAGTGGGTCGTGCTCGAGGTGGAGGATGAAGGCTTGGGGATGGACGAGGAAACGCTCGAGAAGGTCTTCGAGCCGTTCTTCACCACCAAAGGCGCGGGTGGAGGCACGGGGCTGGGACTTTCCACCGTGCATGGGATCGTCACTCAAGCGGGCGGACTGGTCACGGCGGAGAGTGCGCCCGGGCAAGGGGCGGTCTTCAGCGTCGCGTTTCCCGGAACGACGATCGACGACGATTCCAGGGACGAGGATCGGCCCCGGAAACGGGACGAGAGCGACAGCGACGAGCCGATTTCATTGCTCTTGGTCGAGGACGACGACTCGGTCCGGAACGCTTTGGCCTCGAGTCTGTGTGAATCCGGGATCACGGTGCATGCGGCGGCGTCGGTCGGGGAGGCTCGAAGCGCCTTGGAGGGCGCGTCGTCCTCGATCGACGTCGTGGTGACGGATGTGGTGATGCCCGACGGGGGAGGTCAAGAGGTTGCGCGGATCGCAGCCGAGTTCTCGCCGGGTTTGCCTGTTCTGTTCATCTCGGGCTATGCCGCCGCCGACGGTGACCTTGTGGCGCCTGCGGACGTCCCTTGGGCCATTCTCCCCAAGCCGTTCTCCCGACGTACTCTCCTCTCGCGACTCCGCATCCTCATCCGGGAAGCCAAGACCCTTCGAGAGGCGCGGGCGCTCGACGAAGACAGGGACGCCCTCCGATAGTCGGGTCATTCGTGGGTCTGAGGTCAGATCTTATCGGACCAGCCCTTGCGCCCCATGATCGCGAGCGCGCGCGGGGGGCCCAGAATCTCCCGCATGACGATGGCACGTTGGATTTGACTTCGGTCCAAAACGAGGCCCCGCCTCCTCGACGAAGGCGAAACGAGGCTCGTCTCCGCGGAGGCAAGCGCGGTCGCGTCGGTCAGATCCTCTGACTCCAGCAGTTGAGTGGCATCCGAGAGGGGGGACTCCTCCGGCTGAATCTCGAACTCGGATTCGGCGGGCGCCAAGGGGGGAGGCGCGGGTGTTTCGGTCTCCTGCACGGTCTCCGGGGGATTGACGTCCTCCTCGACGGCGACGTCCTCGTGAAGAGGCCGCCGCGTCGGCGCTGGAGCGAGATCGCTGCCTTCCGCGGACTGTCTGCGCAATTCTTCGATCCACTCGGCGAGAGTCGGTCGTTGCCCGGTCGTCCCCCTAGGAGGGGGCGCCTTGGAAGCTTGGCCTCGGACACCTCGGCCCGTTTGCCTCTGGTCCTGGAGCTTCTTTTTCCTCGCCTTCTCGAGCAGGTTCGCGAGGAGAGGAAGGCCGAAGATCAACAGGTAGAAGAGGAGTTTCAGTTCTTCGGACACGAATCAGTCCTCGTGGTCCGGGTTATCGCCGGAGATCGACTGGCGCATGCTCGTATCGGCCTTGATGTTCTTCATCATGTAGAAGTCCATGACGCCGAGGTTGCCCTTGTGAAAGGCATCGGCGATGGCGAGAGGGATTTGCGCCTCCGCCTCGACGACCTTGGCCCGATTCTCCTGGGTTTCCGCTCGCATCTCATGCTCGCGAGCGATCGCCATGGCCTTTCGCTCCTCGGCCTTGGCCTGGGCGACCTTCTTGTCCGCCTCGGCCTGGTCGATCTGGAGTTTCGAGCGAATGTTCTGACCCACGTCGATGTCGGCAATGTCGATGGAGAGGATTTCGAAAGCGGTGCCGGCGTCCAGGCCCTTGGCGAGGACCTGCTGAGAGATCATGTCGGGGTTTTCCAGAACGACCTTGTGGTCTCGGGACGAACCGATCGTGGTCAGGATGCCCTCCTGCACGCGCGCGACGATGGTGGCTTCCGTTGCACCGCCGACCAACCGTTGAATGTTGGCGCGCACGGTCACACGCGCCTTCGCCAAGAGTTCGATGCCGTCTCCAGCCACGGCGGAGATCTTCGGCTTGCCCTTGGCAGGGTCGGGGCAGTCGATCACCTTAGGGTTCACCGAGGTCTTGACAGCGTCCAGCACGTCGCGACCGGCGAGGTCGATGGCCGCGGCCTGATCGAACTGCAGGTCGATCTTGGCGCGGTTGGAGGCAATGAGAGCGGAGACGACGTTGCGGACGTTTCCTCCGGCCAGGTAATGCGCCTCGAGTTGCTGCCTGCCGATATCGATGCCGGCTTGGACCGCGCGAATTCGGGAGTTCACGATCGTGGTGGCGTTGACCTTCCTCAAGGACATTCCGACCAGTTCGAAGATGCCGATGCCTGCTCCGGAGAACAGGGAACGAATATAGAGGTTGAGGTACTTCACCACGAAGATGAAGAGGCCGAAGAACACGATGGCAAGAACGATGAGAACGATTTGCCAGACGTCGATGACCAAGATGGGAATCATGGGATTCTCCTGATTCATGGGGCGTCGCTCGGTGGGGTCTCCACCGTGACGACGACTCGGTTTCCTTCTACGTGAGTGACGCGGACCGGGCTGTTGTTCTCCAAGAACGAGCCGTCACTGACCGCGTCGACCCTTCGATTTCCGATTTGAACGATTCCCGCCGGCCGCATGGGCGTCACGGTTCGACCTCTTGCTCCCATCAACTCCCGAAGATCCGGCGTCCCCGCTGTCGGGTTCTGCTCGGGAGGCGGTCCCTTCATGAGCAGCCTGTTCCCAAGGCGCGTCTTCTGCAAGAGCGTGAGACCGATCCATATCCCGAGTGGAACCGCCAGGCAGACGCCACCCACCGCGAGGTACCCGGAGGTGGGACTGATCACGAAGGCTTTCAAGATAGCGACCAGAAACGAGGTGACGGCGAGAATGCCGAGCATCCCGAAGCTGGGGAACATCAGCTCCGCGACGACGAGTGTGCAGCCCACGAGGATGAGGATGATCACCAGAGTCATGCGTTGTGGACCTCATCGGAATCGGTCGGCTCGACGACGACCCGCAGCCCCGAGACCTCGACGACCTTCACCGGCGATCCCCTCTCGACCCACATTCCCGGCGTGACCACGTCGATCTTGTGGCCCCCGATGAGGGCGACTCCCGCCGGACGCAGGGGCGTATGCGCGATGCCCAGGGCCCCGACCGTGACGTCGGCCGTCGTGCCATCGGCGGCTCGCATCGGCCCGCCCGCGGTCTCGGCGCTCTCGGCTGTCTGTTGCGTCATCCGGAGAGCCATCGACGGGATCAGAACCATGCGCGAAAAGAACGGGATGCGGTGCAAAATCTTCCCCAGAGAAATGGCGACACCCATTCCCGCCGCCAAGCTGCCGAGAATCGTGAGTCCCCAATCCCGAATGCCTCGCAGCTCCGTTTTGTCGTCGAAGTCGGGCCACGGGGGAAGGGTGTGGGCTTCCGGGTGGACCAAGCCGACCCAGGTTGCGTACAGGATCATGAGAATGCCGAGTACACCGGGGATGGTGAAGCCGGGGAGAATGATGGCCTCGACGAGGAGGAGAAAGGCCCCCAGGAGGAAGATCGCAATGGGTAGCATCGCCGACTGCTCCCAGTCCGCCTGGACGAGGAAAAAGCAGATCATCGCGAGCACTCCCAGAACCCCGAAGACGCCCACGCCCGCCGTCTTGAACTCGAGTGCCAGGAGAATGAAGGCGGCCACCAGAAGGATGATGCTCCAGTCGAGATGGAAGCCGAGAGCTGATGAGCCCGATGCGTCCCGCTCCTCGACCTTGACGTCCGGCGTCCCGATGATGTCCCGGATCTGCTCTTCGATCTTCACCAAACGAACGGCGAAACCGAAATCGATCAATCGCCGCCCGTTGGTCGTGAGGGCTTTTTCCGGCGTGCCGATGTAGTTGGGCTCGAACCGGGCTCGCTCTTTCGCCGGCCGTGCGCGAAAATCCGAGGCTCGCATGAAGATCGGGGGGGCTTCGGGGCGCCTCACGTCGTGGAGCTCCACGATCTCGATGTCTCGGTCCACCATCGCCATGAGGAACAGTCTCGGATAGCGGGGCTTGATGCCGTTGTCCTGGCAAGTGACGACGAATTCCTCGGCGAGGGAGGAGACGATCTTCCCCGGAGCGAGTTCGTAGCCTCGAAAGCTCTGCACGAGGGGCTGGAGGTTGCCGATGGTGGCGTCGGGGGCGATGAACAGCCCGCGGCACGCGAAGGCGATCCACGCCGCTGCGGAGTAGGCGAATCGAGGGACCCAGGCGAAAACGCGGACCTGGTCGCTCTCCCGATAGGACCGGATGAGCGCGACGATATCCTGAGCAGCCGGAACTTCTCCTCCGCCCGAGTCGATTTTCAGGACCACGGCGACGGGGCCGAGACCCTCCGCGCGTTGGAGTTCCTTCGCGATGTCGTCGTAGAGGCTGCCGTTGACCATTCGGTTCTTGCCGAGATCGACGTGGATGACACGCGGAAACCGCTCGGTGAGGACCAGTTCGGTAGGCCGGCCCTGGGCCTGCGCCGACGGACTCATCGCGAGCAGGGTGAGGCCGCAAATCCATCGAAACCATCGGAATGAGAGCATCGCCATGTGGGAATGGTATGGAGCCCAACAGGCCTCGTCCAGGAAAGGACCGAGATTGTCGTGATGCGGGGGCCCGGACGAGCGGCTCTCCGGGATGGGCGGGGCTCCCTCAGTGGATAGACTTGGAATATGACCGCTCTGGATCTCGTTTTCGTCTTGCTGAGTTTGGCCGGCGGCGCGGCCGTTTTCGTGTCGCTCTGGAGGGTGCCCGAGGAGCGGCGCGGGCGCGCTGGGGTTCTCCTTCACCTGGCGGCCATGGCGGCGGGAGTGAGCTTGGCGTGCCTGGGCACGGCGCTGCTCATCCCGTCCGGCGTCCTCGCGGGCGCCTTTCTCTTCGGAGCCGGATGGGCGGGTTGGCTTCGCGGCGGGAGGAAGGGCCGCTTCGCCTTCTTGGCGGGGGTCCTGGTGGGTGTTCTCTTCTGGCCCGGGATCCGTGACGGGAGGAGCTTCTCGATCTCGAAGAACTCGGACGATGCGCAGGTGGCCGAGGCGTTGGTGCGTCGACTGAAGGCTCGGGAGTCCCGATTCCCCGTTGTCTTGGGCATGAGTGGACTGGACGTGGTGACGGCGATGGAAGCGGGGCGCGGCCTGGGCGACGGCGAGGAGGATCTCCTCCTTTGGCTCCGAGGGGGCGACGACGGGTGGACCTCCACGGAGGAGGAAACCGTGCGGCGGGCGCTTGCGGTGAGCGGTCTTCCCGTTCTGGGAGGAGGTGCCGGCGACAAGCCCCGTGTCTTCCTCATTCCGGGCGCTCTGCGAATCCTTTTTCTCGGCGACGCCACCGACCTCGTCGCCCTGAACGCCCTGGCTCCCGATCTGGCCTCGGCGCCCCTGTTGGTCGTTGATGAGCGGGACCGGGAATCGGTCGAGGAAAAAGGCTGGCCGGCGTTCGCCGAGAAGGCCGGCGTCGACCTCGTGATCGAGGTCGGCCGGAGGTCCAGCGGATCGGAATGGGAGGGCGTGGACCGGGTTCGTGCGCCCACGAAGGATGGCCCGTGGGCGCTGAGGATCGAACTGGATGATCGCGGCGGCTTCCGTACGCGCGAGGAGCAATGGGCGGGGACCGACGTCGTCATCCCCTGGGAGGAAACCCCACTCCTGGCGGAACGTGTCGTCGCATCGCGCGGCGACTTGGCCAGTTTCGTTCGCCTGCTGACCGGCCTGGCCGCGGGAGGGGCTCTCTTCTGGGGCGCCGTGATCGCCCTCCTGCCGTTCGTGCGCAGGACTGGACGGCGAGGAGAACCGACGACGGGGCCGTGACCCGAGTCACGACCCCGATGTCACGAAGGCGGGACATCTGCGTCCCGCGAACGCTTCAGTCCTGTCCCATGAGTTCGGCGACCAGTCGCCAGGCGCCGTAGATCTTCGTCAACGCCTCCATGATGGCGGCGGGATGGACATTCACGGATCTGGGGATGTCACCTCGGTAGAAGAAGTTGTTCGCCAGCATCTCGATGTTGCCGTCGAACACCAGTCCCACGACGTGGCGATCCTTGTCAATGACGGGGCTTCCGGAGTTGCCGCCGATGATGTCGTTGGTCGCCACGAAATCGACGGGGCGAGACAGATCGATCTTGTCTTTTTTGGCCAGCCATGGCTCTGGAAGGTCGAAGGGGTGTTCGTTGCCGAAAGCGATGTTGCGGCCGTAGAGGCCGTAGAAGGTGGTGAACCAGGGCGCGATGGTTCCGTTGTAGGGGAATCCCTGGACCTTGCCGTCCGAGAGCCGCAAGGTCCCGGTGGCGTCCGGCGACACGGAAGTCCCGAACAGGGCGAAGACCGCCTGACCGATGCGGGTCTTGTGGACGTCTTCGGCGGCTGCCACCTCGGGTTGCAGTTGCTTGTTTCTGTCGATCGCAGCCCGCAGCGCTTTCGCCGCTACGAGGGCTGCGTCGTCGGAGGCGGCCACGGCGCGGGCCCCTTTTTGGATGAGGCCCTTCACGAACTCCGCGTCGGTGAGGCGACTCGTCTCCTGCAGGCGCAGGAGAGCTGCCTTCGGCTCCTTCGCATTGCCGAACAACGCGCGGATGTAGCCGTCGTCACCGCCGAGCCATCGGTGCGCCACCGCAAGGTTGGCCGCCACGGCGTCCAGACGCCCGCCGTCGAGACGGGGGTCACCCGTCGTGGCCTTCGACAGGGCTTCCGAGCGCGCCTCCTCCGAGAGCTTGTCGTTGACCGCGTCCAGAACGGCCATGGCGCGGGAAACGAGGGGAATCCCCAAGGTTCGGTGGTAGCGGAGGCTCGGAGTGAGCGTCCGCTTGCGGGCAGCCACCTTGGCCAATTCGTCCCAGGCGTCTCCGTAGAGGCTTGCGAGTTTCGGGTCGGCATTGACGCGGCGGCGCAGTTCCGCCTCGGCCGTCTTCTTCTTCGCCATCAGCCCGGTGTCCTTCACGCCGGCCCAGTAACCCCGGTAGGCCTTCTGGGCGTTCTCGAGGCCGAGAATGCCTGGGCGGAGGTCTTTCTCCGCTTGAGGGCTCGCCTTGGCCCGTGCCCTCATGGAGGCCAGACGCGAGTCGATGATGTCGAGGATCATGGGAAGTTCGACGTCGCGCTTGTACTCGAGCTGAGCATAGGTCAAGAGGCGCTCGGTCCGGCCAGGGTTGCCGGTGACGAAGACGGATTCTCCCTCCTCGGCGCCCTCCGGATCGAACTTGAAATAGTAGGCGGACGAATCGACGGGCTTGCCGTCCTCGTATGCTCGGCAGAAGGAAAAGTCGATACCGAAGCGGGGATAGGAGCTGTTGTTCGGATCGCCTCCGAAATGAGAGGTCTGCAGGTGCGGCGAACAGACCAGGCGAAG